>JACZYK010000120.1 GCA_022571135.1 Bacteroidota bacterium | reverse complement strand
GACCTTCCTCCAGAACCGTGGTTACGCATTCGCCCAAATTCACACGGAAGCGGTCGTCGACTCGACGCTGAACGTTGCGAACATACGTATGCGGGTCGACCCCGGACCGCGGGCCCGCGTGGACACGATCATCATCGAGGGAAATACTTCGATCGACGAGAAGATTGTCCGACGCGAACTACCGTTCAGAGAGGGCGACTACTTTTCCCGCTCGGACGTATCGCGGGGGCAGCGAGAGCTCTTTGGTCTGAAACTGTTCCGACTTGCCCTTGCAGATCTACCCTCACAACCCGTCGATTCGACGGTCACCGTGCGATACAGGGTTCGCGAGTCTCGTCCGCGATTCGTTTCGGTGCAGACCGGATACTCGAGGGCGGAAGGCCTCTCGTTCGAAGCAAATGCCAGGCATCGGAATTTCCTTGGTGGAGCCCGTCAGTTGTCGCTTTCCGCTTTTACGCGGACCGGTATCGCGGCGCAGCCGGAATCGGGTCGCAATCCCGTCGAGAGCGTCAACGCGTCGATATCCATCCGACAACCCTACTTATTCACAACCCGGTTGTCCGCTACCGTTTCACCGTTCTACAACCGCCTCGACGACCCCAATCAGAATATCCGCTTCTACGAAATAGGCGTCACTACGTCGTTTCTTCTGGAAATGCTTCCGTTCAGGCACGTGAGCTTTCAGCATACGCTCAGCCGAGCCGTTCCACTGACAACTACCGGCCTGACGGGACGTTTCGACATTTACGATCGCAGCGTCGTCGGTCTCGGTGTCACTGCCGGAAAGCTCAACGACTACCTGAATCCCAGGCGAGGTTTCCTGATTCGCCCGCAGATCGAGGGCGGCGGCTTACTGATACCGTCCGGCGTCACGTTCATCAAGGGCGTAATCGAAGCGCTCGGATACATCCCGCTGACACGACGGACAAATGTCGTAGTGTCGATTTTCTACGGCCGACTGAAACCGCTCGGAAACAGCCGTCAACAGTCGGACACGGAAACGGAGTTCCGTTTCGATCCGATTCGGTTTTATTCGGGCGGCGCTGTGGACGTCAGAG
Source organism: Bacteroidota bacterium (assembly GCA_022571135.1). Taxonomy (GTDB): domain Bacteria; phylum Bacteroidota; class Rhodothermia; order Rhodothermales; family UBA10348; genus JACZYK01. Next base: position 6,599 of record JACZYK010000120.1, on the reverse strand, counting down.
GCTGGGGCCTGAATGCGATGGGGCCGCAGGTCGCACGCGCAGACTCGATCCTATTCGACGAGTCGGGTAAAGCCGCCGCCACGAACGCCCACTTTGAAGCCGTGGGTGGGCTGGCGAAGCTCAGGGGTAGTGTGGAAGTTCGAGTACCAATCCCGGGTATGGACGACAAATGGAGGCTCGGAGCGTTTATCGACTTCGGGGCGCTGTCTTCGTCGGTGCGTCGAGACGAGTCGGGTAGAATACTCTTCGATGAAAACGGTGAACCGTCGGTAAGAGACACCGGTACGTTTCGCAACGCCGCCTTTCAGTTCGGTTCGGGCCTCGGACTTCGATATAGCACACCCGTCGGATCGGTCCGGCTCGACTTCGCAGTAAAAATCAATCCGATGGACGAAGACCTCCTGAATCCTGAAGACATCGTCCTGTACAGGAAGGGCCTTCGTTCGGGGGCGCCGGACAGAAAGAGCGGACGACGATTCAATTTTCACCTCAGCATCGACCGAGCGTTCTGATCGCCCGTGGAAAACGACCTACATATCGATCAGCCGGGAAAGAGGACCTCTATAGACGCCCGGAAAAATCGGACCGTGCGAGGCGTGGTCTACCTACTGATTCTTCTCTTCAGTCTGGTGCTGCTCACCCATGTACCGCCGGTTCAGAAAGGACTCGTCCAGATGCTCGTCCGCACATCGAATCCGTATTCGAATCTGAACTTTTCCATCGACCAGACGGACGGATCCTTCTTCGGACAACTTCAATTGAGAGGCATTTCCATAGCGCTGCACGACGGCGAACAACTCGCCCGCATCGACACCCTCTCGATCCGCTTCAATCTGCTCGACCTTTTCAGATCGAGGACCATCGAGTCAATCGAGTTGAGCGGCGCAGCCTTCTCGATCGCCCAGCGACCGAACGGTGCATGGACCATCCCGGTTTCGGAAGCTGCCACGGACGATCCGGCTGGACTTTCCATCCATTCGATCTCGGTACGCGGCGTAACGGGGAAGGCCGTTTTCTGGCCGCCGGAGGCGGACAGCGTGTGGACACTTGACCGTTTTGACGCAGAAATAACCCGGCTTCGAGTGGACGAGGCGGTGTCGGTTGAAATAGACACCGTTCGGGCGTCTTTCTCTCCGGCCGGTGTATCCTATTCCGTCATCGTCGGCCTTGGCGGAACCATATCGGAGAACCGGATTGATTCCTTTACAGCAATATTGAGATCGGAAGAAAGTGAGCTGAGCGCGCACGGATCCTTCGAAATGCCGGACAGCCTGGGAGCTATCGGGGCTATCGACGTTGAAATCGAAACGAGCCCGCTCGCGCTCCAGGATATCCACGCATTCGCTCCGATCGTCAATCCAGAAGCAAAAATTGAGGTTTCCGGCAAACTCTCAGGCAGGTCGGACCGTCTCGAGTTCGACCTCTGGGCCGGGCTGCCCGGAGACGGGACGGTAGCGGCAACGGGACGATTCGACATGGGTCCTGATGGATCCCGTCTCAGAGTCGAGGCCCGGGTCTCGCAATTAAATCCATCCCTACTGGCGATCGGACCCGGAATCCCGTCCGGGGACCTCTCGGCTCGTCTGACTGCAAACCTAATCGGTCCTGCGCTCGACACGCTGGACGGCGTAATCATAGCGGAAATCGAAGACGGCAAGCTGGCCGGGCGATCCATCGAGTTTGTGAAATTCGAGCAGTACTTCGAAGCGGGCAGAGGCCGTTTTACACTCGACGCCCGCCTGGCTTCCAGCCTGGTGCACACGCACGGATGGATTCGTCAGTTTGATGCAGCGCCCACCTGGAATATTGAAGGCCGAATCGATAGTGTGGAGGTAGGGCGCATCATGCGTCTGAAAAACCTGCCGATGCGCATCTCGGGGCTTTTCGGTTCGACCCGCGAAGAATCTTCTGGAGACTCCACCCGGACTACGGCATTTCTCGATCTCAAAGGGTCTATCGTCGGCAGATGTCCGGTTACTTCCTTCCGATTCGACGCCGAATCGGTGGTGCAGAACCAATGGTCTGTGCAAGGACGCGTCGAGTCCTGCGACAGCTCGCGCATAAGGGTTCAGGGGGGAATCGTGAACCAGGCGTGGACTGTGTCGGCCAGCCTTGACAGCGTCGACGTCGCCGGATTTCTGAATGATTCTGTGGCCACATCGGTCTCCGGAGACATCAGACTCTCAGGGCTTCTGAGCGACGCATCTGCTGAGGCAAACATCAACCTCACGCATCTCAGATACAGAAATCTTCGGATCGATTCTCTCACGCTGGATTTGAACTTGGAGGCGCAGCAGGCTACCGCGCGAATCAACGTAAGAACCGGAGGCGGATACGTCCGGGGAAACGTCCGCGTTACGTCAGTGGACGGAGGGCGTCGAATCGACCTACAGGGAATCACTTTCGAAGGTATCGACGCAGCGGAGTGGTTTGAAAGGATAGATCTGAATACGTCTCTGGCCGGAAGCATTTCGGGCTCATACCACTCGGGTACGGACGGATCAGTCTACGGGAACGGCTCCTTGGTACTCGCTCGGTCGAAGATCAACGACGCCGGACTCTCCGGCGGGTTTCTGTCCTGGACCGCGTCCGAGGACGGTTATCTTTTCGATGCGGAATTCCAGATCGAAAACGTCTACCAAGAGCGCGAACTCGCCGGAGCAAACCCGGCCCCCAGCTCAGGACAAAATCCCGGCCCGGACAATGGAAATCTGAGCCTCTCGGGACAAATCAAATCCGATAGCGTCTCATGGCGCCTGGAAGATCTGGAGGGCTCTTTCCACCGGTTGAACCTGGGACCCTTGAGCGGGAACGCAAACGTATCGACGCGCCTGTCCGGATCGCTCTCCGGCAGCGGAGCTCTGGCGGCAGGCTCCTTCACGGCCACGATCGACAGTACGTCGTCGATTAACCGTTTGCCCATCGAGCGGCTGACGCTCGACGCTGCGCTGAACCGGGATCACATTACGGCACACCTTTTCGGATCTTTTAGTACCGGAGCGCTGGATCTTCGCGCTTCGGCGTCGATGAGAGAACCGTTCGATTTCACAGCGACGGCCCGGGTGCAGGATCTGGACTTTGCCGCTGCTGTCGGACTCGACACTACCCGCTCTGCCATGTCTTTCTCAGGATCCGTTTCAGCGAGCGGGTTCGACGAATCGAAATGGCGGGTATCGATTGACCACCTGTCGGGTTTCTGGGGCGATCTCCGTATCATGGAATTCGTGGCCGACGTGAGCTATGACTCGGGGGTGCTTCGCGTCGACACGCTAAACCTCGCGGGAAGTCCCGGCCGATTGACCGCCGTCGGTTTCGCAACCCTGGATCCGTCGAGGCCCGACACGTCCAACTTTCAGTTCAACTTCCGGAGCGGTGACAGCCATGGGATGGGACCGATCGCACGTTTGTTGCCTCTCCAATGGTCGGAACTCGATATTACCGGTCGCCTCTTCGGACCGTCTCCGCGAAGGCGCGTCGAGATTATCGGCAAGCTGGACGGCATGCGCGCCAAGGATCTCAGGGTTTCGACCGTAACAGCAACGATTCTGGGCGAAATCGACGACACGAATGCCCTCTCGGCCGCTGAATTGCGCACTCAGTTCAGGACCATATCCTTTTCGGGCGTCCGATCCGAGTCGCTGGAGCTGGACGTTCTTTACGACGGGTCGGACGTTCACGCGACGACAGAACTGATTATCGACGAGAGAAGGTCTCTCTGGAGCGTCGTATCCCTCGATCCGTTCCAGAAACCCTATGACCTCGAGTTGAATCAACTGGCGGCCGACCTGGACTCAGAAGAGTGGCGCCTTCTGGCGCCGGCGCGAATCGTCCTGAGAGAATTACCCGAAGTTACCGGACTCATTCTGGTATCGGGGAACGGAAGGATTGCGTTGAACAGCAGTACATCGAATCCGGATAAACCATCCACTTTCGTATCCATCGACAACTTCCGTATAGATTCGGTTTCCGATCTCTTCGGATACTCGGGCCTGGGGGGTAGGGTCGACGCCCTGTTCGGTATTCACCGTGAGGATTCGACGACGTCTGTCGACGGAAGCCTCACGGCCACACTTACTTCGTTCGGCGCCGCTGCCGGCCGGCTCGAGATTAGTCTGTCCTATCGAGACGCTCAGGTTCGGATAAATGGCAGCATGCAACATGGCGGCGGTCAGACGGCTCTCGTATCTGGATTTTTTCCGTACTCGATGGGCCAGAACCGGGATAAGGCAGAGGCTGTACGCTTCAGATTTCAGGCCGACAGTTTTCCTGTGGATTGGCTCCTGCCCTTTTTCGATCCGTCGCTGGTGGATCACCTTGCCGGCCGCGTTACGTCCGACTTGTTGATCGGCGGCACGTGGAGTCAACCGCGGTTGACGGGCACGACGACGTTTTCAAACGGCGTTGTCGGAATACCGAATTTGGGAGGCCCGCGCCGAGGACTCCGATTCGCCGATGTGAGTGCGTCGCTCGTATTTGCCGGGGACTCGGTATATGTCGAGCACGTGGAGGCCCGCTCCGGAAGCGGTTCGCTCCAGGGTGAAGGCGTTATCGCCCTTCAGGCACTTTCACTCGGTCAGTACGCAATCAATCTCAAGGCGGATGATTTTCTGGCTATCGACAACGCCCAGTATCGATCGGTCATAGACGGGGATTTCACGCTGACGGGTACGACGCGATCTCCCCGGATTGACGGTACGGTGAGCATTTCGAGCGCCGATTTCTATCTCTCGCAAGACATCACAGCCGACGCATTCGAACCGGTGACTCTGTCACGTGAAGACATCCGAACGATCGAGAGAAGGTTCGGGATCAACATTACCGAGTCGGACACGACGACATTTGATCTTTATCGATCCCTCTCGATAGGCAGCCTCACCGCGACGCTTGAGAGGGACACATGGCTGAGATCCAAGTCGAATCCCCGAATAGATATCCAGTTCTTGGGCGACCTCGACATCACCAAACAACCCGGGAGCAATGCCGAAGTGTTCGGCTCCATCGAGGTCCTTCCCGAGCACAGCCGGATCATTCAGTTCGGAAAACGATTCGACCTCGCGCGCGGATCGCTCACATTCAACGGACCGGCAGAGAAACCTGTGATGGATATCGAAGCACACTATACAGTCCGATCCAGGGGAAGTCAGCAGGAGGAGGTCACGATTCGCCTTCTCGCTACGGGCGACGTGGACCAGCTCGACGTCTCTTTCGAATCGGAGCCCACGATGGAACTGGCCGACATCGTTTCGTACATCGCCACCGGAAGGCCGGCATCCGAATCTCTTCAGATCGGATCCGCTCAGAATCGGAATTACATGAAATCGGCCGCAAGCCTCGCGATGGGTCCGATAACCGATCTGATAGAGAACCTTGCTGGTGCAGGTCTGGGACTCGACGTGATCGAGATCGATCACAATGGATTGCAGGGTGTCACGCTCACCGCGGGCAAGTACGTTTCACCGCGGTTCTACATGGCGGTCAGCCAGCCCATTTCGTTTTCGAACAATGCGGATAAAACCGGATCCGGAAACGAGAACCACACAGAGGTGGCCATGGAATATGAACTGGTCCGCCAACTCCTCCTCTCACTCATGAGTCGAGGTACGATTCTGAGAACGAATATTCGTTGGGAATATGCGTTTTAGATCGATTCGCATTACACTAGCGCAGAGTACTTAGACTCCCCTATTCGCCAGAACCGCAGCATCCGTATGCCATTCGACGAACCGGCCTCTGAAGCGCTCCGCCCGAGCGTGATAGCCAGATTTTTCAGGCAGATCGGCGAACTGACAGAGTTCACGCTTCGTTTCTTCAGGCGCGTATGGAGACGCCCATACGAGGTTCGAGAATTGTTCCGGCAGATGGACGAAGTGGGGTCCAAGAGCTTTATCCTGATCAGCATAACCGGCCTGGCCATAGGCATCGTCCTGGCCATGCAGAGCCGAGGTGCGATGGTCCGCTTCGGCGCTGAGGCAATGCTGCCGAACATGCTTGCGCTGACGATTTTGAAAGAGATCGGGCCCGTCATCACGGCGCTGATTCTGGCGGGGCGTCTGGGGGCAGGAATTGGAGCCGAAATCGGATCCATGCGCGTAACCGAGCAGATCGACGCCCTGGAAGTGGCCGCGCTCAAGCCTTTCCACTACCTCGTGATCACCCGTGTTTTGGCGTGTACGATCATGTTTCCCGTACTGACGGCATGGACGGACACGATCGCGATGTTCGGGGGATACATCGAATCCAGCATCGAGTCGGGCATGGACTACCGCATCTTCATCAGTACGGCCTTCGAGACGATTCGTCTGGCCGATGTGATCGTGGATACCGCTAAAACGGCAGTATTCGGTTTTATTGTAGGAATTGTAAGCTGCTACCTGGGTTTCAATGTCCGCGGCGGTACGCGCGAAGTAGGACGGGCGGCAATGCAGTCGGTGGTCGTCTCTTCTCTACTCATTTTGCTCGCCGATGTCGTTATCGTTCGGATTTCCATCTTCTTTTTCGGATCCGTCTAAACAGCAATATTCTGATGTGACATGGAAGTGCCTTCTGATCCTATCATCCGATTGATTGATATCCGAAAATCTTTCGGTGAGGAGGACGTG
>JACZYK010000119.1 GCA_022571135.1 Bacteroidota bacterium | reverse complement strand
GGTCGTCTCCCAGTCCGGCGTCGTGGAGGGGCCGCTGCTGCTGCCGTTGTAGAGGTAGGCCTTGCCGATGAAGCCGCTGGCGTCGTTCCAGTTGTAAGCCGTGACCAGGAAAAAGATGAAAAGAGCGACCCTGGTATGCGTGCCGGATATCCACATCGGAATGGCAAGTCCTCCGGCCAGCATCACGCCGCTGAACACCCGGGCGGCCCACATGGAGAATCGCCCGGAAACGAGCGGCCTGTCCGGGCGGTTGACGCGATCTATTTCGACATCGATGATGTCGTTCATGATATTGGCTCCGGCTCCCAACAGGGCAATCGAGACGGCTGCAAGAATGACCGGACTAGCGAGCACGGAATCGACACCCCCGCCGGCAGATCCCAGAATCGCACCCACCATGGCGGCGCAGAAAATCATGGCCACATTACCCGGCCGAATCAACCGAAAGGCTACTCGAAGACCCCGGATCGACGCGTTTATCATTGTGGAGGGCATTTGCATAAGCTCCAATGCTCGGCGGCCTCATCCATCCATAATTGAGCCGACGGCATACGTTCCCAGGATCTTGACCGATGCCGCGACTTCCTCGAGGTGGCGAAGGGCGTTCTGCACCGGCTCGTCCGACATCGATCCGGCCAGGTCCAGGTAAAAGAGATACTTTCCCGGACTTCCGATCAGAGGGCGACTCTCAATTTTGAACAGGTCGATATCCCGCAGGGCGAAAACAGCGAGGCTCTTGAACAGGCTTCCGGGCACGTTGTCCTGTTGGGCATAGACAATGGACGTCTTCATGGGGACATCCCGTTCCTGCGCGCGCGGCCTCTCATCTTCCGATCGAGCCAGGGCCAGAAACCGTGTGTAGTTCTGGTGATTGCTCTCGATGTTCGCGGCGAGGGTTATCAGGTCGTACTCCGTGCCGGCGACCGCGCCGGCGATCGCAGCGCACTGCGGATCATTTTTTTCGGCCACCATCTTCGCGGCACCTGCCGTGTCGTATGACGAGATGATCTCGACGCCTGCGAGCGTCGACCTGAGAAAATCCCGACACTGGCCGAGGGCCTGTGGATGCGAATACACGGCTCTTATGTTTTCGAGGTTCGATCCCCGAACTGTGAGGAGGTTGTGCCTTATTCTCAGTTGAATTTCGTCGGTGATGATCAAGGCGTGCTCCCTGAGCAAATCATAATTCTGGTGCACGCTGCCGTGTAGAGAGTTTTCGATCGGAATGACTCCGCGATCCGAAGATCCGTCCCTGACGGCCTCGAAGACGGCTTCGAAAGTCGGATTAGGAACAGGTTGGGATTCCGGAAAAAGGGCTAGTGAGGCCTCTTCGCTGAATGCTCCGGTTTCTCCCTGGAAAGCTACTTTCATGAGGGTATCCGAGTTGTGTTAACAGGCCTCAGAGTGCCGTATCGCCATCGCACACGGCTGCAGATTTTACCATGGGAACGGTCTACATCCGGTCCGGAGCCGAGATTCCGAGTACGGACAGGCCGTTTTTCAAGACGATCCGGGTTGCCAGCGCGAGGCTCATCCTTGCCGAGGCCAGCTCTGACGACTCTCCGATAATACGGCAGTGCCCATAAAACTGCGTGAACGCCACAGCTACGTCTCTCAGGTAGTTGGCGATGCGGTGAGGCTCTCTTGTCTCGGCTGCTCTGGAAACGGTCTGGGGAAAACGAATCAGTTCCTTGATGAGGGAGGATTCGGCTTCATGAGACAGCAGAGTCAGGTCGGCTTGTGCATCGAATTCGAAGCTCACCTCTTCGGCCTTCCTCAGAATCGAGCAGATGCGCGCGTGGGCATACTGTAGATAGAAGACAGGATTTTTCTCGCTCGCCTCTCGTGCCAGTTTGAGGTCGAATTCGAGATGCGTATTCGAGGAGCGCATCAGAAAGAAAAACCGGGTAACGTCCTCGCCGACTTCGTCCATGAGTTCGTCGAGCGTTACGTATTGCGCTTTGCGCGTGCTCATTTTCACGGGCTCGTTTCCGCGAATGAGCGTCACGAACTGGTAGATAACGACGTCAATTTTATCACTGTCGTATCCAAGGGATTCTACACCATTGAGCACATCGGGGAAGGTAGCGATGTGATCCGCTCCGAAAATGTCGACGGCCAAGTCGAATCCGCGCTCGAGCTTGTCTACGTGGTACCCGATGTCCGGCAGACGATAAGTCGGTTCGCCCGTGCTCTTTATCAGAACGGTATCCTTGTCCTTTCCGAATTCCGTTGTTTTGAACCAGACCGCCCCTTCGTGGTCGTAGGCAAGTCCCTTCTCCCGCAGCTTTTCGACTACGTCCCACACCCGCCCGGAATCGTAGAGGCTCTTCTCGTTGAAAAACGTGTCCATCAGGATGCCGAGCCTCGCGAGCGTTCGCACAATACCTTCGAAAATGCATTTTTCCGCAGACGTCTTGAAGACGGTATCATCGTCGGCGTCGAGCAGGGACGCGCCGTGTTCGTCGAAAAGGCTCCGGGCAATCTCAACGATGTAGTCTCCGAGGTATCCGTCTTCCGGAAACGATTCCGGAACAGTCGTTTTGTCCTCACCCGAACCGATCGTCTTCGTGCCCATCGAAGGGTTGGCGAGCGCGGTGTACCTCGATCTCACGGATGCGGCAAGGATCCGCATCTGTCTGCCCGCGTCGTTGAAGTAGTACTCCCGGCTGACCTCCCATCCGGACCAGGAGAGTAGGCTGGCAATCGTATCTCCCAGAACGGCGTTTCTGCCGTGTCCAACCGTGAGCGGGCCGGTCGGATTGGCGCTGACGAACTCCACGAGGGCTTTTTTCCCCGACCCCGCATTCGAACGACCAAAATCTTCGGACCGATCGAGAAGTTCACGAAGCTCGGACGTGAGGTAGTTCGCAGCGAAACGGAAGTTTAGAAAACCGGGTCCGGCGACATCGATCCCCTCGATTCTTGAGCTGTCGATCGGCAGTGCTCTCAGGCGCTCGGCTATTTCCTCGGCGATCTGCCTCGGAGCACGCCGAAAATGCCGGGCAAGTTGGAGCGCTGCGTTGCACGCAAGGTCTCCGTGCTCGGGATTGGCGGGCGGCTGAAATTCGAGACGGAACGCCGGAGGGGAGTCTCCCATGCCATCCAGGACGATACGGAGTTGCTGTTCGAGGTATTCCTGCATTTCAAGTCTTGAGGTGCGAACGCGAACAAAAAACCCCGGCCACGCCGGCCAGGGAATATCATGCATAATCTACGAAATTACCCTGTGTGCTTTCGTCGAGCGTCGGTGAAAGAGGTCTTCGTTCGCGGATCCTGCGGTCGAAAAACAAAGAGGGAGCCCCACCGTATCAGGCGCCAGTATTATGATCCCGGATCGCGTGAAATGCATCGAAAGCTTCTCTATTTAAGCGCCGTCGTTGTCCTCGTCGGATGGGCTGATTCGACGCGGACCGCTTCTGCGCAGAGCGAGTATTCGTTTCGGATCGCCCGCATCAAGTATGGCGGCGGCGGTGACTGGTACAGTGATCCCCAGTCGTTGAAGGAGCTGTTGGCTTTCGTTCGCTCCCAGACCCGCGTTGATGTCTCCCCCCGCGAAGAGGTAGTCGAGCTATCCAGCGACAATCTCTATTCCTTTCCGTACGTGTACCTGACCGGACACGGCAACGTTCGGTTTTCAGAAGACGAGGCGATACGGCTTCGCAGGTACCTCGAACAGGGCGGCTTCCTTCACATCGACGACAATTACGGACTCGATCGACACATCCGGAGGGAAATGAAGAAGGTCTTCCCCGACAGGGAGTTTATCGAACTCCCTTTCAGTCACGGAATTTATCATTCCCGATTTGAGTTTCCCGACGGACTGCCCAAAATACACGAACACGACGGCAAACCTCCGCAGGGTTTTGGATTGCTGAGAGAGGACGGCCGCCTGATGGTTTTTTATTCCTACGAATCCGATCTGGGAGATGGATGGGAGCCGGAGTCCGTTCACAATGATCCGCCTGAAAAACGGCTTGCCGCGCTGCGCATGGGTGCGAATATTCTTACCTACGCGATGATGCACTGACAGGCGACGGGTAAATTCGGCGGGTCACGCTCTGAGATGCAGTTTCTTTCGCCGGTTTTTCCGACCCCGACGCATTGTGAAGCGCGTGCGGGAATTTCTTTCTCCGCGGGACCGTAACTGGAATTGTGAGTACCTTGCGGGTGCTCCAATGGGACCGGCGCGGTCCTGGCATTCCCACGATGTCTTCAGAAGCAAAAACATTCGGAATCCATGTCTGCACTACGATCCAGCGATCCCGAAGTCTTCGGTGCCATTCAGAAAGAAATACGACGGCAGAACGATGGACTGGAACTGATTGCCTCCGAGAACTTCGTTTCCCTTTCCGTAATGGAGGCGATGGGTACGCCACTGACCAACAAATATGCAGAAGGCCTTCCGGGCAAACGGTATTACGGTGGATGCCGGTTCGTCGATGTTGCCGAGGAGCTCGCAAGGGAGAGGGCGAAAGAGCTTTTCAAGTGCGATTGGGTAAACGTGCAGCCCCATTCAGGAGCCTCGGCCAATGCCGCCGTATATCTGGCCCTTTTGAAACCAGGTGATACATTTCTGGGTCTCGATCTGTCTCACGGCGGTCATCTTACTCACGGCAGCCCGGTCAACTTCTCCGGTATTCTGTATAGGGCCAAATACTATGGAGTCGAACCGGACGGACCGCTCGCTGGGCGTATCGACATGGACAAGGTGAGGGACCGGGCGAGAGAGCTGAATCCCAGGATGATCTCCATCGGGGCGTCCGCCTACAGTCGGGATTTCGACTATGCTGCTTTTCGGTCGATCGCCGACGAAGTCGGGGCATTCCTGTGGATGGATATGGCTCATACGGCCGGACTTATTGCGGCGGGCCTCCTGAACGATCCCTTACCCCACTGCCACGTGGTATCGACGACCACGCACAAAACTCTTCGCGGCCCCAGGGCCGGTATGATTCTCATTGGAAAGGACTACGAAAATCCGTTCGGGAAGGTCGCCCCGAAGTCCGGTCGTGTAAAGATGATGAGTGAGCTCTTCGACTCGGCTGTATTTCCAGGCACGCAGGGTGGCCCGCTGATGCACGTAATCGCAGCGAAGGCGGTTGCTTTCAGAGAGGCGTTACAACCTTCGTTCGTAGATTATTCGAAGCAGGTAATACGAAATGCATCGGCAATGGCCGAAAAATTTATGGAACTCGGCTACAACCTGGCTTCGTCGGGTACCGACAATCACCTGGCTCTCATCGATCTGCGTAACAAGGGTATTACGGGCAAAGAGGCCGAAGCGGCCCTTCAGAATGCGGAGATCACCGTCAACAAGAACATGGTGCCGTTCGACGACAAGAGCCCGTTCGTGACGAGCGGCATCCGTGTCGGTACGCCTGCCCTGACGACACGGGGTTTCGGGGAAGACGAATTCCGTCGAGTCGTGGTGCTCATGGACGACATCTTAAGTGATGTCGGAAACGATGATACCCTGATGCGAGTTCGACAGGAGATCGGTGATCTCTGCAAGCAGTTTCCGCTCTACGACTTCGCCGCCGATTAGAGAGGCGCACGAGCAACTCGGCTCGTGCATCCTGGCGGCCGAATGGTCGTTTAACAGAGACACCAATTCAAGTTTTTCGTACGTAATCTGAGGATGTGGTCGCCTCAGAGCGTACACAAACAAGGTAATATTATCCCGGACAACGGTATGGCGACCGGAACTCTTTCGTCAGCGGCTTACGCGGAACTCGTCGAACTCGGGCGAAAGCTCTACGAGCGGGCCCTCGTCCGACGCGAGCAGGAAATAATAACGGATCCACGTGGGCAACCCATCGGCTGGCTCCTGGATACGAGAATGCCCATGCTCGACGGAGCGATATTCAAGGAGGTGGGGACCGTTCTGGCAGAGAGACTCAGGGTGAAGGAAATCTACCAGGTTACGGGTTACGGATTCGGATCGTATGCGCTTGTCTGCTCCGTGATGGCCGCACCTGTTGATCCACCGTTCAACGGCGGGTTCATTCGGGAACAGAGAAAGCCACATGGCCGGCGACGCCTCGTCGAAGGGCCACTCGAGAGGAATCAACCCGTCGTTCTGCTGGACGACATCCTGAACAGCGGCAGAAGTGCTTCCACTGCCGTGAATCTATTACGGACCGACGGCTTCAACGTGGTCGGAATGATGACCCTTTTCAACTTCACCTGGAGCGGCGGACGTACACGGCTGGAAGCAGACGGAATATGGGTCGATTCGATTCTGGATCTGAATCTCAGGGAAAATGGGAAGCAAGCCGGCTGACCGATATTCTTCATCGTATGGCGCCCCCCGTCCCTGAATCCAATTCTCTCTCCCGACGTTGACGCAATAACTCCACACGTTTCGTTTTCGACCCACGCCACTGACCGCAATGTCCTTTGTAAGATCATTGATACTGGCTATTACCAGGAAGAGGACGAAATCCCCTACCGACGGATCCTCGATTGATCCGATGGAAGATCCAAACACCGAAATGGCGGAGATGGGTTTTCTGGATCATCTGGAGGAACTCAGATGGGTGATTCTGAAGGGCGGTATAGGCATTCTGACGTGTACGTTCGGTGCGGTCTTCTTCCGGAAATGGATAATCAACGTCCTTCTACTCGGTCCGAAGTCTCCTGACTTTTTCATGTACAAGGTCCTCGGAATTTCCGCGACTGAGTTCACGCTGCAGAATCGTACGATTACGGGTCAGTTTTTTGCGGATATCGGGACCGTCTTGGCCGTAGGAATCATCATGGGATCGCCGATCGTCGTTTACTTCGTATGGAAGTTCATAGAACCGGGACTTTACAAGAACGAGAAAGCGGGTCTGCGCTTCTCAGCCGTTTTTGCGACGTTTTTTTTCATGCTCGGCATCAGTTTCGGCTACCTCATCATTACGCCGTTGGCCCTTCAGTTTTTTGCTCAGTATTCGATCTCGCCGGAAATCATCAACCAGTTCGATATCACCAGATATTTCAGCATGGTGACTTTCTGGTCGTTCGGCGTTGGGGTCCTGTTTGAACTGCCTGTTGTGATCTATTTCCTGGCCAAACTCGGCCTCGCGACCCCTGCCGGTCTCCGAAAAGCGCGCAAGTACGCGCTGATCAGCTGTCTTATACTCGCGGCGTTCTTTACGCCTCCCGATCCAGTATCTCAGATTCTGGTGGCAACCCCGCTTCTACTTCTGTACGAGGGCTCGATCGGAATCGCGGTGATCGTCCAGAGGCGGAGGGACCGCGAGCTAGAGAAAGCTCTTGCCTAATAGACGTCGGTTCCGTAGCCCCGGCCGCCGCACCGGCGACGAGGGCAGTCAAAAGAGCGGTCACAGGGTCCATAGTTTCCTCCCTCGGGTTGTCACGGCTTGGGCAAAGTCTCCAGGTTGTCTCGCACAGTCACCGTGCTGGGATGATCGGGGCCGAGCGTTTGCTCGAAGATGGCCGACGCCCGCTCGAAGGCAGCCCGCGCCCCGGCGAACGGCGGGCCGGTGGGCTATTTTTTCTGCGCACACCAGCGGCATTGTTGGAAGACCTTGAGCGGCCATCCGCTCATACTGCCCACCCATTCATGCCCCTGAGAGTCGCACCGTTCTTGGTGGGACATTTCCACGTCTGGAGTCCTGTTGTAGTGGTATTTAATCTCGGTGTGGGCCATCTACTCCCCCTCCTGCGGGCCGTCTCCGGGGCTCCTAATGTTCCTTGCGC
>JACZYK010000118.1 GCA_022571135.1 Bacteroidota bacterium | reverse complement strand
GCGGGGCGGACTGGCGTGGGGATGAGCCAGCGGATGCAGAGCTTCGTACTGGACGAATCAGAAAATCCATTCAACGTCGTCGAACCGGGTAAACGTCCTCGCGCTACGCTGACGCCGGGCCTCGCCCTGAAAGACGGAAAGCCCTATCTATCGTTTGCCGTACAGGGCGGAGACACGCAGGACCAGAACCTGCTCCAGTTTTTTCTGAATATGGTCGAATTCAATATGAACGTGCAGGAGGCGGTCGAGGCCGCCAACATCGCGAGCTACCAGCTCCGCAACTCGTTCACGCACGCCTGGCAACCGGGGCGATTGACGCTCCATGACTCCGTGTCCCCTTGGGTTCGGAATGAGCTCCGGGATATGGGCTACGATCTGGATTATCGAAGCCGGACATCGGGCCCGATCAACGCCATCTTTTTCGACACGGAGCACGGTACGTTCTGGGGCGGCTCGAGTCACTACGGCGATGATTACGGTATCGCCTGGTAGAGCATCGGTCCAATCCGGGCAATTCACTTCGGGAGACACCCCTCAGGGGTGCCCCCCGGGCTTAATACCGCCATTCGAAATACCGATACCCTTCTCTGGCCTGCACGGTATGATCAAGCGCTCGGCTTGTACGACGATCTCGCGACTGGAGGGGTTGAGAGATGAAATCAAGAATTTCGAATTGCCTCCGGTTATTCCTACTCGCCGCAGTAATCCTTGCTACCGGCCGCTGCGACGTTCCCACGACCGGACCGGATTTTTCCTACGACACCGGACTCAGGGCTCCGCTCATATTCGAGAAGACTTTCGTCCTTCTCGGACCCAGCGACACGGGATTCGAAGCCTTGTTCGATACGACGGAATCGGCCTTCGACTCGCTGTTTTACGTCGACGAGAGCGACGGAACCATTTTCCTTGAGCAACTCCTGGACGACATTGACATCGAGGCGCTCGACGACGGAATGCCCCAACTCTCGCTCGATCAGCAAGAAATAACTATCGGCCTGAGCGATCTTGCCCGGCAGCACTTCAGTTCTTCGTATAACCGGACTTTGGGGGTCTTCAGGCTCGATCCCGACAATCCGCTGATTCCCGACGAGTTCAAACAGGAACTGCCCGTTCTGGCGGATCCGGGTGGTGGCGAGACGGACATCGTCCTGCCGAACCTGCTCGTCCCACCGATCGTGAATCTTATCGTTCTCTCGGACCTCCGCCCACAGTCCGTGCGGTTCACCGACGAAAGTGCCGGCGTAAACGCGATGACTTTCGAACTGATCAATGACCTTTCGGCGCATCAGTTGACCTCAACGGATTCTGCCCGCCCCCCCGGAATCCGGATCTTGCAGAACGGTGTGCAGGTGGGCAGCAGCACATTCGATTTCGTGCAGTCGGGCACTATGGGCTCTGCCGTGATCAGCCTGGCGGGCGCTGCTCTGACGAGGCAGGACCTCACGTATCGCCTCGACATCTCGACCATCGACGGTCCCGGGCCCATTCTGGCCGATCCAGGCGCCGTCCGGATTCGTACGCGCCTTTCGCCGCTAATCTATGAATCAACAACGGTCACAGATGTACCGGCCCAGAGCGGAATATCAATTTCCTCAAGCGACCTTCGCCTTACGAATCTGGACGTCGGCGTCGAAGGACTCGTCGCTTCTTCGGGATCGGCGACGATCCGGATCACCAATACCCTTCCGGTTCCTCTGCAGATGGATTACCTCGAGGTTATGAACACGGCTCCGGTGGGTCCCTATCCGAGCGGTCACGTCTTCCTGAGGCTCTCCGGCCATTTGATCGGCGCAGGTGCAACGACCGAGATCCCGGTCGATCTTTCCGGTGCCGCCGTGGCTCCGAGAATTTCAATTTCAGGTCTTTTTTCTACGCCAGGCTCGACGTCGTCCGTTCTTATAGACAGCGAACAGGGCGTATTCACGACAATTGAAGGAAATGTGGTTCTGGACGAGGTATTCTTCCGTCCGTCCGGAGAGGTGTATGAGAGCGCGGGAACCCTCGATATAGGGAACGATGACGTTCACTTCATTGACAAAGTCGACCACGTGATGTTCGACTCCGGTTCACTCCGAATCGACCGCCTCTTGAACGGCCTGAATCTGGGGTTCGACCTCGTCGAGATCAGTATCCCGCAGCTTCGCTCGTCCCCGTTCACGCCTGGAGACTCACTCGTTCTGCGGTTCGAGGGTCCCTCGGATGACCCGGGTTCCTTCAGATTCAGACGGATCGAGCCCGGCGAAACCAGGAACGATATACGTATCGACCTGGCCGACATGAGGGCGTATCCGTTTCAGAATCGTCTCAGTTATCATGTGGCCGCTCGTTCCGAAACTTCATCTCAGACCAGATCCATTAATCTTTCTGACAGGCTCGAGGCTTCTATTTTGATCATAAATGCCGGTCTGAGCAGGCTGAAGGCTACCATCGATCCAATATCTGTCTCGGTTACGGAAGATATGGGTAAGGACGGGCGCCTCGACGTCATGAACGACGCGGAGGCACTGATCATCGAGGTCGGAGAACTCAGGAAGCTCAGCGAGCAGGCCATCGACGGTCTTGAGCTCTCCGGCACCGAACTTACGTTCACGACGTTATCAAACATCGGAGCGTCCATAGACCTATACGCCGTACTGGCAGGAATCTCTTCGGACGGCTCAATCATTTTTCTCGAGGGTACAGGAGAACACGCGGTGCCGCCCGGGGACATGCCGGTCGATCGATTTTACTATAACGGCACACCTCTCAGGGCCGATCAACTCATCCGTTTTCGTCTCCCTGCCTCCCCGGGCGGCGGCCAGACGAGGCGGCAGACCATTCTGCTGAACGGTACGAATTCCAATGTGGACGCATTTCTGAGCGAGCTTCCGACTCAAATTCGTTTCGTCGGACAGGCGATCCTGCAGGCCGGAGGCGGGCCCGTCGAGTTGATGACGCCCCTGAACCTGGACGCTTCAATAGGCGTGAGTCTACCGTTGAAAATCGGATCTGATTTCACTTTCGAGGATACAGTGGATGCCGATCTGTCCTCTCTCAATGATCTCACAGACCCGGAGAAGGACGTCAATCTGACGAGCGTCGGTCTGAGACTGGATTATCTGAATAACATTCCGCTCGGCATAGACGCAAGGCTGGAATTCCTGGGCGACTTCGGAGACGTGGTGGTGACGATCCCACGGGAGGGTGCGCCCGCAATGATTCTGAATCCGGCGTCGGCCTCGGAAAACGGCATCGCGTCATCACCTACCGCGGGAACGGTAGAGATCTCGCTGAATGAGGATGCGGTTCGACAACTGTATCTGGCCCGCAGGCTTAGGCTCCGGTTATCGCTCCTTTCGGACGGTTCGAGACCGGCCTATCTGAGGGCTAACGATACGATTCAGCTGAGCGTCAATGCTGATTTTCGATTCAGAGTGGCAGTTCGCCATTAGCTCGTGGGCGCTTCGCAGATTCCAACTACTCTTCGAAACGGTCAATGAAATGGAACGCGAGAGAATAAAAACAAAAGTGGCACTGCGCGAGCTGAAGTGGGCGGCCGTCATACTCATTTTATTGATGGTTTTCCCCTGTCCAGGCGTCTCGCAGACTGCCTTCACGGGGGCTTCCATGGTCGGACTCGCCGGAGGGAATCCTGCCGTTGTCCGCGGAAACGACGCCATCCATTTCAATCCTGCGAACCTGAGTCTCTATGACGACGGAACAACCGTCATGCTCTCGATAGGAGACCTTTCGGCGTCTGGTGGCGGTGATCTTATTCAGTTCGAACATTATTCGAACTACCTGACGGGTGGGCGGCATCTGAGCGACGCGGACATAGTGGCCATGCTGGACGCATGGTTCGGGAGCAGTGCCGACAGGGAATTACGCGAGCTCGGTCTTTTCGCTGAAGTTGTCCCGATGGCTGTCTCGGTAAAATGGAACGACTGGGCAGTCGGAGCGGCGATGCGTGGCAGGATTTATTCCCGGCTTGGTGTCGGACGAGGGTGGTTCGACCTGATGATGCGTGGCACGTCCGAACCCCGTAGCATCCCCCTCGACGGCACGTTTGAGACCATGGTGGCCTCTGAAATTTCGGTGGCAATCAGCCGGCGGTTCGGCAGACTGCACGTCGGTATCGCACCGAAACTCCTCCTTGGAATGACGTACAGCGACGGTGTCCTGACCTCAACGGCCATCGTCGAGGAAGACCAGATCGCCCACTACTTCGATTACACCGTCAGGGCAGCGGGAACATTCAAACGAGACGTAGTCGATTCGTTCAGCCTCTTTAATTCCGATCCTTTCGAGACAGCGGAAACTCCGACGTTCTCGTCCTATGCCGGAATGGGAATGGGAGTCGATCTGGGTGCGACCTATCGGCTCAGACCCTACCTGCTCGTAGCCGTAAGCCTGACGGACTTCGGGGCCATCAGCTGGACGGGTGACACGGAAACGATCACCCCGGCTCGGAACAGCTTCGTGTTCGAAGGTTTCGAGTTCGATCGGGATCGCATAGACTCCGAGTTCGGCGGCGAACTCGACGATTACGCCCTGGATTTTCTCGACAGCCTCGCGACCGATCAGTATCGCGAGACCGTCCACGACGAACGTGGATTCAGTACCAGCCTGCCGGCAGCGCTTCACCTGGGCGCGGCGTACCGCCTGGGCAGGGCAACCTTCAGTCTCGGCGCGTCTATTCCGTTGAATGACGCGCTCGGAAATCTATCCGGTACGGCCTCTTCAGCGGTGGGAGTAGAGCTGCAATTCGGAGCGCTTCGGCTCCGCACGGGCGCCCGAGTCGGAGGAAACGTCGCGCTGACGCTGGGAGGGGGGATCGGTCTTCGCACCCGTGTTTACGAATTCGGGCTCGGCGTATCGGCTACGCCTCGGACAGACATGCTCGGATCCGGCGGACGCGCCGCGGTAGCCCTCTCCCTGATCAACATCAAATTATGACCGGACGGGTGCTCCGGGCTGCGTGCGCCTCGGGCACCGGGTTCGCCGGACAGGCCAGGTGCGCTCCTCACTCGGACAGCAACCGGATGTTGTCGAAGTCCGCCTCGGCGACAGTCTTCGTGCTGTTTGAATCTACCCACAGGCGAATGGACAGCGGTCGGTCTGGGGGATCCCCGTCGAATACACGTCTGTAATCCGCAACGACGTCCCGCTCGATCGTCCGCCACGTGCCGATCCCGTCGAGTCCGGAGGAAGCCACAATAATCTTCAGCTTGCCGTACGTAACGACCGTGCCTACCGGCAGCGTACTGCTGTAGGAGTATTTGATCACCTTGGGCTTCTTGATCAGGAATCCCTCAAACTTGAATACGACGTAGACGGCAGCAGCAGAATCGTTGAGTTTCTCGTCATCCTCCCGCGCACCGTCCGGGAGTCGAAGTACCCGCCAATCCCAGGAAAGACGAGGATGCGAGCGTAGATCCCAGTCGAATCCATCACTCGCATTGGCCATGGTGACGTGAGTTGTCCACCCCTCCGTGTATCCCCTGAGCACCTTGTTCTCACCGTCCATCGTCACGAAAAACTTCTCGTCAGGCGCCATATGTCTCGGTTCCAGGGGCTCCAGGTCTCTTCCCTGAAGGTATTTCCACCGAGTGGGAAGTCCCCCGTCTTCATACGACTCGAAGTCGTCGATAACGATCTCCATCGTCACGCTTACCTGCCCCGTTGTCCGTTTTGGAGGACGCAAGTCCGATTGGATATGTCCATTTATATCGTCGTCGATGGACCGGGTGATCGATACGGGTTGAAAAGAAAGTCCCGCCACAGCAACCACCAGAACTCCCGAAAAGAGTCTCAATAGGATTGATTTTACATTCATAGCGGATTGATTTCACCGTTCGTTACAGCATATCCTGCTCGCCAGTTACGGTTCCGGGCATATCGCCGATAAAGCCAACAAACAAGATCCATACCGCTTCTTCCGCGAGATCATGGGTCTACAGGTACGCGTCCATGGTCGATCATGTCCTGAACAGGCTCTTCGGATATCGATCCGCGCTCCAGAAAACTCACGGCGGAGAAGAGAACGAGGTTGACGAGCTTGTCCAGAACACTGACGATGGCGAGCATCCCCGCCACTTCTGCAGACGAAACGTCCAGAACACCCGTCATCTCGACGGCAGCTCCCAGAAAGACCAGATCGCGCGCCGGAAGCAGCGGAATTCGACTCGCAATGATCTGAATAGAGAGAAAGGTGAACAGTACGGTCATTTCCACTCCCGGCAGCACGATGGACCACTGGAGAATCTGGAGTAGACTCAAAAGCGCGAGACGTCCGAAATGGGTCCCGAAAACCCAGAGCAGCGTCATGCCCGGTAGCCCGAACACGGATTTTCGAAAGCGGATGCCGGCTACAACGAGGAGTGAAATCAGGACGAGACCCGCGGCAATTTTAACGGCCAGATTCTCGGAGTAACTCTCCGGAAATTCAACCTGTCCCGTAAGGAAAAAGTATCCCAGAAGGGCCACCACAAACATCGTCGATGAGATCGCCGAGACGATATTATTGTCCTTGATGGCGTGCATCACCTCGTTCCTGGACTTTTTAACGTGTTTGCTCGCCCAGAGAAAGAGATAGACTTCACCCGAGTAGCCGAGCACATCCTTGTTGAATACGCGCTTCTTGAAGAAGAACGGGAGCCCCTTGAAGAAGCTGAAATTCAGGAGCCGCCGGTAGATGAAGGTCTCGCTCAGCGGAAGCGCACCATAGATGAAAACGAAGAGGAGATAGAACAGTGGATGGGTCGGGAGCGACTGCCAGATCTCGTTCCATCCGATCTCGCCGAACTGCATCGCTAGGAATGCGAGAACGCCCGCCAAGAAGAGCCCTCTCGTCCACTTCGACAGGCGCTTGCGGGCGTCGCTTTTCATGAAAGCGCTCAATTTTTCTCGCGTTCTTTCGCGGTCCATTCGCTGACGTTGAAATCCGGTTTCTTCTCCACCTGGAGTCGGGCTCATGGTTCGACCCTGTCCAACATTTCCACGAGGACTCCTTCCGACGAAAATTTGCCCAGTGATTTCTCGGCAAACTCCCGGTTGTTCCTCCTCATCCATTCAAGACGCCCTGAATCTTGACAGAGTTCTGTGACCGAGCGGACGAAATCCCGGGTGTCCAGCCGCACTCCACGTTCTACGGGTAACACGTCCTCCTTGATCGCCCCGGCAAATGCAACGCACGGCAGGCCGCATGCCGCTGCTTCCGCCAGTACGCGCGGATAGTAGTCCCGCAGGCCTGCATGCATGAAAACGGTGGCCTGACTGAGAAGAAACGCGAGCGAATCGTTCGGTACCACACCCAGCCAGTCCACCTTTGGATACTTCTTTTTCAGTTCATCCTTTGCCGGTCCGCCGCCGATAACGGCGACCCTGAGAGCGTCCGACAGGACTCCGAGGGCTTGATAATTTTTATAATTCGGGATCAGCCGGCCGACCGAGATCACGTCCCAGCGGTTCTCTGCATCCGGAATCGGTCGAAAAACGTCCGTGTCGATAGACTTCTCCAGACGGATGAGAGAGATTCAATTGTATCTTCTCACCTAGAAGTAGGGGCAATATGTATTGACCCATCGGATTTGGAATCCCTTGCGGAAAGCGCGGGGCAACTGCCGTTGCCAGAAGCATGATCAATGCTGAAAGCGAGGCCAAGACTAGTGTGAAACGGAAAAATTTCTGGAAAACAGGTGTCAGCGGAAGACAGAAAAACGGTAAAGCAGGGATTAAAAAGCGCGGACC
>JACZYK010000117.1 GCA_022571135.1 Bacteroidota bacterium | reverse complement strand
TTTCATAAACAACCTCTGCAAGTTGTCCAAGTTGAACCTTCGGACCAAGAGGCGTATCAAATAATGCAGTTCTAATGCGTTCGATGTTACCCCTATTTTGTTCATTAAACCTCACGACAAGATCGTAACTTTCCTGACCTTCTAAAATCTGTGATACTTCTTCACCGTAAAATGCAACGTCTATGGCTTCAGCAAGGTCGCCGACCGATACGCCATAGGTTGCCATGGCGCTGCGTTTCAGCGAGCAACCGGAGTCGGGCGAGACGGAAGAGGCCGAGTGGCGAAAGGGCGAGGTCGAGGAGCGGTTGACACACGCCCTCGTCAAAGGGATTACGGAATTCATCGAAGAGGATACGGAAGAAGCCCGTCTTAAGATGGGGCGGGCGATTTCGGTGATCGAAGGGCCGCTAATGGACGGAATGAACCATGTCGGAGATCTTTTCGGATCGGGCATGATGTTTCTCCCTCAGGTCGTCAAGAGTGCCCGTGTGATGAAGAAGTCCGTCTCCTACCTCGTGCCGTTCATCGAAGCGGAACAAAAGGGCACAGAAGAAGCAAAAGCGATTCCGCACGTTCTACTCGCGACGGTCAAGGGGGATGTTCACGATATCGGAAAAAAAATCGTGGGCGTCGTACTGGGCTGCAACAACTTCCGCGTGACGGATCTCGGGGTGATGGTGCCGGCGGAGAAAATTCTGGACGAAGCCCAACGCCTGGATGTCGATATAGTCGGGTTGAGCGGATTGATCACGCCGTCGCTGGACGAAATGATTCACGTTGCGGAGGAGATGCGGCGTCGAAAAATGACCATACCGCTGCTGATCGGAGGCGCGACGACCTCGGAAATCCATACGGCTGTCAAGGTCGATCCCGCATACGACGCTCCCGTCGTTCACGTACTCGACGCGTCTCGAAGCGTATATGTTGTGCGGAGTCTGGTAAGCCGTGATCTCAGGCGATCCTTCGTCGAGGACGTTCGCTTCACGTATTCCGCCAGACGGGAGCGGTACGCCGCATCCAGAACGCGCACCGAATTTCTTACCCTGGAACGTGCACGCGAGAATGCTCTGGTTCTGGACTTCTCTGTGGATACGCCGCCGGTGCCCGAAACGACGGGCGTAGTAGACATCGAAGACGTTACGATCGAGCGCCTCCGGGACTATATCGACTGGACTCCCTTCTTCCAGGCCTGGGAAATGAAGGGCAAGTATCCGGCTATCCTGGATGATTCCGAGCGGGGAGAGGCGGCCCGCACACTGTTTGACGACGCCCGGGAGCTGCTCGACGAAATCATCCGAAACGCGGGCATCAGGCTCGAGGGAGTATGCGGCATTTTTCCGGCCAATCGTCGTGGCGACGATATCGACGTCTACCAAGACGAGGCCAGGGAGTCCGTACTTGCGACGCTTCATACGCTCAGGCAGCAGTCCGTCAAAACGCAAGGTCGACCGAACAGAGCCCTGGCCGATTTCATGGCACCGGGGGGCATCGCAGACTACATCGGAATTTTCGCGGTTACCGCAGGGCACGGCATATTCGAACTGGTGTCATCTTTTGAGGCGGACAACGACGATTACCGGGCCATTCTCGCCAAATCCCTCGCTGATCGACTGGTGGAGGCGTTCGCCGAATTCGTGCATCAGCAGATCCGTACGAATCTATGGGGTTACGCCGTCGGCGAAAATCTCTCCAGCGAAGATCTGTTATCAGAGCGGTACCGGGGTATACGTCCGGCGCCGGGATATCCGGCCCAACCGGATCATACGGAAAAGATCACGATGTGGAGCTTGTTGGACGTCGAGAAACGAACCGGCATCTCGCTGACGGAGCATCTTGCGATGAATCCGGCCGCGTCCGTGTGTGGGCTCGTTTTTTCCCATCCGGAAGCCGCCTACTTTAATGTGGGGCTGCTCGGCCGCGATCAGGTGGAGGATTATTCCCGTCGCAAGGGGTATACCTTAAAGGAAATGGAGCGGTGGTTGAGTCCGAGATTGAATTATGATCCGGCCGAATAATCGAGACGGCGGATTTCTCGGAGATGATCCCGGTCTGCGTTTCTCTTCCGCATCCAGTATCTTTCTCATTTTACAAACGGATCTCAACTGCGGGACGATCGAGGTCCCGTAAAAGCCAGTACATTCGCATTACACATGCAGATGAATTCAATCTACAAGCTTCATTCTGATCGAACGGCAGCCGTCGATTTTCTTCGAAGCGCCGACGCGTCCGCATTAACCCAGGTACTCGGAGTCGTAGGATTCGCGCTGCTGACGGCGGCGGGATCGCAGGTCAGGCTGTATCTCTGGGAGGTTCCATATACGCTTCAAACGCTGGCGGTCTATGGCAGTGGTCTCTATCTGGGATGGCGAAACGGATTGTTTGCACAGATTCTATACCTGTGTCTCGGTCTGTTCATGCCGGTATACGCCGGAGAAGGATATGGACCGGCCTACCTGTTCGGTGCGGTGACTGCCGGTTATCTGCTCGGGTTTCCGCTTGCCGCCATGGTTTCCGGGCTGCTCTCAAAGCGCTGGAACGGTCTCACGGGAAGTACACTGGCGCTGCTGGCCGGATCGATCTCGCTCTTCACGCTCGGGGTGGTCTGGTTTCACTATGCCGCAGGACACGCAACATGGTTCGAGTCCATAGATAAGGGATGGTTGAGATTCGCGGTCGTGGATCTGGCAAAAATTCTATGTGTTGCATTCGTTTACACGGGTACACGGCAGCTCTCCCGACAGAAAGACGCTGCTACAGATAGCGCTTGAGATGAATCCCTCGTGCGAGAGATGCAGGGCGGCCGATCCGTCCGAAGGACAAAAAGAGAGAGATCTCCTGATACGGATCCTGACGATGGTCATCCTCTGGTCGTTCGCTCTCGCCCACCCGACGTTCGCTCAGGTGGAAAATCCTGAGCGAGGAGAAAATCTGTACGGCGGTATCGTCTCGATCCTTTCCAATGAGGATCTGGTCGCGGATGCAGACAGGGGCCTCAAAGCGCTGTACAACATGCGATTCGATGTGGCGGACTCCATTTTTTCAAGAATTGACGAGCTGCACCCCGGTCATCCGATTGGACCGTTCTTGAAAGCCCTGGTTGTCTGGTGGAGAATTCTACCCAACCTCGCCATGGGAGCCTCTGCGGACGATGAGGCTTTCCTGGATGCCATGAGAATGGTTATCGAACGATCCGACGCCCTGCTCGAGCAGAACCCGGAAAATTTCGACGCGATGTTTTTCAAGGGGGCGGCGTTGGGCTTCAGGGGACGACTGAGATCCAATCGGAGGCAGTGGCTGCTTGCGGCCGCAGACGGTCGAAAAACGCTGGACTACATTTTCAGGATCGCCGATGCGGACACAACCAATGGCGATTTCCAGTTCGGGAAAGGCGTCTACGACTATTTTGCCTCCGTCATTCCGGATCGATACCCACTCGTGCGGCCGATGATGCTGTTCTTTCCGAAAGCGGATCGGGAGCGAGGGCTCGCCGAACTGGAGTTTACCGCCACTGAGGGGCGATTCATAAAGACCGAGGCGGCCTATTTTCTCCTTCAGATACATCTGTTCTACGAACCTGACTTTCAGAAGGCCTATCGATACGCGATGTGGCTCCGGAATACCTACCCGGAGAATGCCTATTTCCACGTTCTGGAAGGCAGGGTATTCGCCAGGTGGTCCCAGTGGACACGCTCAGCCACTGTTTTTACGGAGGTCGTCGCACGCTTCGATCGCGGACAGACGGGTTACTCACCGTCTCTCGCTTCTCAGGCTCTCTACTTTCTCGGACGACGCGAGATGCAGGGAGGCCGGTTCGAGGAAGCACTCGCGGCATTCGCCCGGGTCTCAGAGCTGTCCGATAACCGCGAAAGCGACACCTTTTTTGGAGTAAACGCGGTTCTGCGCTCGGGCATGATATACGATATGCAGGGGCGACGTGAAGAGGCCCTTCGGGTATACGAACGCGTTCTGTCGATGGATGACCGGGGCAACTCGAGGGACAGAGCAAAGGAATACCGAAAGAATGCATATTTCCGTTTTTGACACTTCTCTCGCGAGTGCGCGAGGTGAATCCGTTCTTGACACTTCTCGCGCCATTGCGAGACGTGATGCCGTCTGATTGTCCCGTCGAACCGGAGAGTCGTCTGAATGCTTAGACCGAAAAAGAGCCTGGGCCAGAATTTCCTGCGCGACCCGAATATCGCCAGAAAAATCGTCGCGTCTCTTCGGGCAGCCCCCGGGGCTCCCGTGGTGGAGATCGGTCCTGGCACCGGAGCGCTAACGACGCTGCTCGATGAGCGCTTCGAGCGCGTGACGGCGATTGAGATTGATTCCCGGGCCGTCCAACTCCTCAAACCCGCTTTTCCTCGAGTGGAGATTCTGCAGAACGACATCCTCGAAGTCGACTGGAACCGACTCGCAAAAGAGGCTGGCGGAAAGCTCCATGTGATCGGGAATCTTCCGTATTCCATCACTTCGCAGATCCTGTTCGGACTGATCGACGCCCGGGAATCCGTCGGCGAAGCAGTTCTCATGATGCAGTACGAGGTCGCGCAGCGGCTCGTCGCACGGCCTTCGACAAAGGCCTACGGTATCCTCAGCGTCGCGGTGCAGCTCGTGTCGAGACCTCAAATCCTGTTCCCTGTTTCGAGGAATGTGTTCTACCCCAAGCCCGATGTCCGGAGCGCAGTCGTGCGACTGGAATTTATGGATGAGTCCATGATTCCGCCTGAAATGGATCGGGCATGGGTGCGCCGTGTGGTCCGCACGGCCTTCAATCAACGCCGGAAAACGCTCAGAAACAGTCTTAAAGAGCTTGCGCTTTCGTCAGAAGTCACGCTTGAAGAGTCCATTTCGGGAAGACGTGCGGAGGAGCTCTCTCCGGAGGACTTTGTCCACCTCGCACGCTATCTTCAGTCCGGTTCCTGAGCAGCGGTGACTAGGCTGACAGGAAGAGTTCTTAATGCGATCAGGAGTGCCGGATGACCCAGCGAAAAGATCATCTTACCACATCCGTATCTGACGGATCCGGACGACACGGAAGCATTATCGAGATGGACGCGGAGCTGATCGAAGACATCTCTGCGCTCATCGTCGAAGGCCAGCAGGGGATGGTATTGAACATCCTGGCCGATCTGCATCCGTCCGATCTTGCGCAGGTCGTCAGCCATCTCCAGATCGGCGCGGCGCGGCGGCTATTTCGCTGGCTTCCCGTCGAACAGGCGGGAGAAATGCTTGCCGATCTCGACGACGACTATCGCGCCCGCCTGCTGGAGAAAACTTCCGAGGACAGGATCACGGCCATGCTCGACGAGCTGGAGTCGGACGATGCTGCGGACGTACTCGCCGATCTTCCGGAAGGCGTGGTCGAGAAAGTTCTGCCGACGCTCGAGGATGCGGCGGAAGTGCTGGAGCTGCTTGCCTACGAAGAGGATTCCGCAGGAGGCATCATGGCGGCGGAATTCATCGCCGTATCTCACGAATGGACCGTCGCTGAGGCCACCGAGGAGGTCAGACGTAACGCGGAGACCATCGAAGAGGTCTTTGCCGTGTTCGTTACCGATGATATGGATCGACTGATCGGCGTGGTATCCCTCAAGCGCCTGCTGCTCTCGCGCGCATCCGCTCTTATAAATGAGATCATGGATGTCGATGTGACGTCGGTGCGCACGGATCTGGACCAGGAAGAAGTCGCGATCCTCATGGAGCGCTACGATCTCGTCACGTTGCCGGTTGTTGACCGGGACGGTTGCCTCGTTGGCCGCATCACGATCGACGATGTCGTTGACGTCATCCGTGAGGAGGCCGAGGAAGACATCCAGAAGATGAGCGGTGTGGCAGGCGGGGAGGAGGCGACGGACTCCGTATTTCGAATCGTGAGGGGTCGTTTGCCGTGGCTGATTGTCGGTCTGGGGGGCGCCGGTCTCGCGGCTGCGGTAATCTGGTCATTTGACGCGACATTGGAGGCGGCGTCTGTCCTAGCGGGATTCATTCCCATCATCATGGCCACGGCGGGCAATGCAGGAATTCAGAGTTCGGCGATCACAGTGCAACAACTCGCTTCGGGAGACATGTGGGCTAGCGATCTGGCAAAACGCCTCGGGAAGGAGTTTCGTGTGGCGATTCTGAATGCGACGATTTCATCCGTTGTTCTGGGTCTGGCGATCCTGCTTCTGGCTCCGGTCCTCATGGAGGGACTGAAGGACCCACTTATGCTGTCCGCTACCGCCACGGCTGCGTTGCTGATCGTTATCGTTCAGGCCACGGCGCTCGGCACGCTGATTCCGCTTCTGCTGAACCGCATGGGAATAGATCCGGCTCTGGCCACGGGACCCTTCATCACGACGAGCAACGACATAATCGGAATATCGGTGTTCTTCCTGCTCGCGGAGCTATTGTACCTGTAACGAGCTGCCGCGAATCGAACTGGCGTCGCCAGGCTCAGGAGCCGCTCATTTCCTGCAGGCCCCGCGCGTCATTGTACTTCGACGGGCACTTGACTAGGATATTCTCGGCGACGAAGATATCGCCTTGAGCACGGCCTTCGATGACCAGTTTCTCCGCGTCCTCGAAATTGGCCGGTTTGGGATTGGCATAGTGCACCTTGCGCACGTTGCCCAGGTCATCTTCCATGAAAAAGGAAAAAATGTTGGTGCGGGCATCGTACTCGAACGTCTTCCCTTCGATCCACATTCCGATGACGTGTGCTTTCGCGCCGGTCTCTTCTGCTTCGGAGAAATTCATGTATCCACCCACCTGCTGTCCGAAATTCATGAATAGAAGGGACGTGAATAGCACGATCAGGAGGATTCCAAAAATTGATTTCGCTTTCATATCTAATCTCCGTATTCGGGCGGAGTATTTGTCGGGCTACAGATCGTCGTCATCTTCATAAATGCGGTCCCCCATTCTTCGTTCCAGGCTGGAGAGCCGACGGTCCGTGCGGTAAAGGAAAAAGATCACTCCGAACCAGATGATGAGTACAACGGCGAGTACAACGTATAGTTTGTCGTGAGAAAGCATAATCTGCTCCAGTATTGACGGCGGTTGT
The DNA here is from genome assembly GCA_022571135.1 of Bacteroidota bacterium. GTDB lineage: Bacteria > Bacteroidota > Rhodothermia > Rhodothermales > UBA10348 > JACZYK01. Next base: position 681 of record JACZYK010000117.1, on the reverse strand, counting down.
GTCGGGATGTTGGCCCCGGCCCAGATACTGTCGAACGCAGTCGATATGGATTCGGACGACCGGAGCGTATCGGTTGCCGCCTGTTGTAATTCTTCCATGTTATTCCGACAAACTCAAAGTTCCGGATCGCGCGTCAGGTTTCCCAAAAGAATCACTCGATTGAGACTGGCCATTGGGATCTCCTCCCTAAATCTTACAAGCGTGTAATCAAGGAACTCAAGATCGCTTCGTTAAGGGAATAATCTCGCCGTAGGGTCGGAACCGTTTTAGAATCGAGCTGAAATCTGACCAAGTAATAGACACCCTCTCGTTTCTTACGAATGGGATACGCAAGCGTCCGTCTTCCCCATTCCTGCGCTGTCTCGACGGTACCTCCCTGTCGGGTAATCGGTTCTTCGATCTTTGTAAAGACAGCCTTTTGTGTCTCTTCGTTTAAATCAGGCCGGACAATAAACAGTCCTTCGTAAAGTCCCATTTCAAGCAAATTCCTTCTGGTTAAACCGATTCATACACACATCCATTCCTTCCTCAACCCAAAGGCGGCAACAGGCCGTTGCCCGCTCCACCCCTTTCATCTCTAAAGGAGATTCTTTCCGACTGAAGGGCTTGAGAACAAATGTCTCCCACGAACCGCTCATCCGTTCCGGCTGAATCCCAAAACGAAGTCGCGGAAAATCTTCT
>JACZYK010000116.1 GCA_022571135.1 Bacteroidota bacterium | reverse complement strand
GCGACCCGGCCTGTATCCATCGCCGTCCTTTTCCATTTCTACGAGGTATGGACAGTCGGTATAACGCTTGACGTAGTCGATGAAATAAGAAACCCGTCTTTCGTGGTGATACTCCTTGAGAATGACATGGGTAACCGCCATCCAGAAGGCGCCGTCGCTTCCCGCGTGCAGCGGCACCCACTGATCCGCGAACTTGGATACCTGACTGAAGTCCGGCGAAAAAACGACGGCTTTCGTACCGTTATGCCGCGCCTCGGCAAAGAAGTGGCAGTCGGGGGTGCGCGTCATATTCAGGTTCGCGCCCATTACGGCGATGTACTTCGAGTTGTACCAGTCGGCACTTTCTGCGACATCGGTTTGCTCGCCCCATACCTCGGGTGAAGCGTTGGGCAGATCGCAATACCAGTCATAGAAACTCAGATTGACGCCGCCGAAGAGCTGCAGAAATCGGCTTCCGCCCGCGTAGCTCAGCATCGACATGGCGGGAATCGGGGAGAATCCGATGACGCGATCGGGTCCGTATTTTTTGGCCGTGTAGATGTTTGCGGCCGCCATGATCTCCAGCGCCAGATCCCAGCTCACTCTTCGAAAACCGCCTTTCCCGCGGGCTCTCTGGTATTTTCTACGTTTTGCTGGATCTTTCTGGATATTCTCCCAGGCCTTTAGCGGATCATGCGTCCGCTTCTTCTCCGTTATATATAGATCGATCAGCGAGCCCCTGATGAGTGGGTACTTGATCCGCAGAGGGGAGTACAAATACCAGGAAAACGATATTCCACGCTGGCATCCGCGCGGTTCATACGGGGGAAGCGAGCTTTCCAGCAGGGGATAATCCAGCTGCTGCGTCTCCCAGACCACGATCCCATCCTTTACGTGGATCTGCCAGGAACAACCACCGGTGCAGTTCACACCGTGCGTGCTTCTGACGACTCGGTCATGCTGGAAACGATTCCTGTAAAACTCCTCCCATTGACGAGTCTGTGGCGAAATAACGTCTTCGATCCAACTCATGGTAGAGGGTACTTTTTTTTCGTACTTGAATAGTGTCTGTCTGGGAGTCGGCGAATCCAGCCGTCAGGCGGTCGAGATCTGCCGCTCGTAGATCTTATGGTTAACCGAGCGCTTGGTGCTTCTCAAACCGAGGAGAAAGAAGACGCCCAGAAGGAGGAGGATCCCGACCAGGGCGCCGATGAGCAGCGTTGCTTGATAATCCCTCGGCACCAGATCCGCCCGGCCGTCGCTTACCGTCTGCAGGTAATCCGCAATCGCGATCCTTTCCATATCGGTCAACCTTCTGCCCTGGAAGGCAGAACGCATAATCGGAAACGGAGGATTGGCCATCATGGCGTCCACGCCCGGGCGCGTAAGGCGGAACACGGCATCTGTCAGATTGATCGCCAGCGAGCCTCCGGTCATGACCGATCCGGTGTCGGTCGTATGACACGTATTGCAGGCCGCGGCTCTGTTCTCGAATCGAATTTTTCCGACGAACAGGTCCTCGCCGATCTGTATGTTTCCATCGTCCACCGCCTCCACAACCATCGGTTCATTTGAAGGAGTCGAGCCGTCGGCCGGGCTGTTTCTGGCTATGTATCCCATAATGGCGCGAATGTCATCGTCCGAATACGCGTGATCGGGCATTGGAAACCGGTTGTATTCTTCAAAAGTCGCGACAGCGTCGGCATCACCGGACGCGATGAGACTCTGCGACGACCGAATAAAACTTATAATCCACTCTTCGTTGCGCCTATTCCGGACGTTGGCCAGGTTCGGGCCCACCAATCGCCCGGCGCCAATCGTATGACAGGCAACACATGACTGATTGAAGAGCGTCTCACCCTGATCCTGCGCCGATGCTGCTGAAGCGCCCAGCATGACAACCAGCGCCATCGATGGTACTATTATTGATTTCATCTCTGTCCGGGATTGCACACTCAGAGTGGGTCGGGTTATTAATATAAAAGTGTACGATATCTTTTTATTGAAATAGACGGTAAGAAAGCATGAATCGTGTAGGGAAATCCCGTACTGAAATGGGCGTCAAGTAGAAGTCGAAACACCCGAGTATCGGACACCTGATTGCCGCGCCATCTCCTGTTTCCAGGCCATCAGATCTTCGATATTGAACCCGCCCAGTGACGCATACCCGCAAGCACGTTCATCAACTGAGTGCTCGCCTCGAACCAGTTTCGGAGCCCTGCCGCCGAAGCCACGATCTCCGGCCGGGCGCGGAGATTCTCTTTCTGCGTCGCGATACCCACCGGGCAGTTGTTCGCTTGGCACGCACGCATCGCGAAGCACCCGATAGCCTGAAGCGCGGAATTGGAGACGGCGATGGCGCCCAGCGCAAGTGCCTTGACGAAGTCGGATTCGGTTCTGAGTCCTCCCGTGATAATGAGCGTCACATCCGACGCGCCATCTGCGCCGTGAGGATATGGATGTCATCCCAGCGTGGCAGCTCCATCAGCGCCACTCCCATCACGGAAACCGGTCCGTGACGGCCCGTTTTCGTCAGCCCGTCCCGGGCCAGCTACAGGAAATTCCGGTTGGACGGTTCCTGTGGCGCGCCGTGTATGTCCTGGTAGAGACCCAGATACTCGTCCCTCCGGTAGGGCCGCGGATTGTCGAGGGCCCATGCTGCGACCTCTGCTTCATCCACGACCACACTGCCATTTTCTACCCGTGCGGCGAATCGTTAGAGTGCCTCGTCGTTGTTCTACTCGCTCACTCCGGATTCATAGCGATAGTCCCAATAGTGTACGCCGCATATGAGATTCGGCCCGTCGATGAATCCATGGGCCAGCAAGGCTCCCGGGTGATGACAACGCCCGTACATAACGGACACCTCGTCGTCGTACCGGATGACTACCAGGTCCACGCGCGCCACGAGCGCGTACGCCGGCTCGCGATCATTGAGCTCGGACCAGTTTGCCATGATCGTAGGGTTCCGGAAGGGTGTCTGTCTCATTCGTCCTCCGAAAATGCTGCATCGAACGCGATGTTTGATGGCGGGAAGTCTACGTCCTTAACGAATCCGCATGCTTCCTCAGCGCCGTGTTCTCGATCCATCCCGATATCTTCGCATTCCACTGAGAGCGCTCCTTCGTACCCGATCCGGTTGAGAGCGCGGATCACCCGTTCAAAATCGATGTTTCCGCGACCGAGCGATCGGAAATCCCACTGTCTTCGCACGTCACCGAAATCCGTGTGACCGCCGAAGACGCCCGCCTCTGTGGCCACGGACGACCACCAGACGTCTTTCATGTGGACGTGGTAGATGCGATCGGCAAAGCGGTGAATGAACTCGATATAGTCCACGCCCTGATACCCGAAATGACTCGGATCGTAGTTGAATCCGAACGCCTCTCGGTGGCCGATGGCCTCGAGCGCCCGTTCTCCGCTGGCTATATCGAAGGCGATTTCCGTCGGGTGGACCTCCAGCCCGAACCGAACGCCCACGCCGTCGAATACGTCCAAAATCGGATTCCAGCGTGCGGCGAAATCTGCGAAGCCGGCTTCTATCATCTCAGGGGAAACCGGCGGGAACGAGTACAACAGGTGCCAGATGCTGCTCCCGGTGAATCCGTTCACCACGCCAACTCCGAGTTTGGCGGCGGCTCTCGCCGTGTCTTTCATTTCTTCGGCCGCTCGCTGTCGGACGCCGACGGGATTGCCGTCACCCCAGACGTGCTCGGGCAGAATGGCCTGGTGCCGAGCGTCGATCAGATCGCACACCGCCTGCCCTGCGAGGTGATTGCTTAACGCATAGACCTTGAGTCCGTGTCGAGCCAGCAGTTCGTGTCGCCCATCGCAGTAGCCCGGCTCTTTAAGGGCACGCTGCACGTCGAAATGATTCCCCCAACAGGCCAGTTCGAGACCGTCGTAGCCCCAACAGCTCGCTTTTTGCGCCAGTGTTTCAAGCGAAAGATCAGCCCACTGGCCCGTAAAAAGTGTTACTGGTCTTCCCATCTTCTTCGCCATGTATGTAGAGGTCTTTCCGCTTCGATTCGGAGGCCGCTTCGTTGCGAAGCCCGCCAGCGAGGTCGTTACGATCCCGACGGCGTAACCGATATGATCACGCCGGCGATGCCGTTACGATCCCGGTGGTGAATATCGGGCGTCGATCCACTGACGTCGCTTGCCGCTCTCGACAGCAGTATGTACGAAATGAACGCCTCGGGCGCCGTCCTGTACGGTTGGAAAGTCGAGGTCGAACGGGTGCGGATCTCGACCGGCGATCCTCGCCGCAATCGTGCGCCCGGCATTTCGGTAAATGTTGGCAAATGCCTCTATGAACGCCTCCGGGTGTCCTGGCGGAATCCGTGTACTGTGCTGCGCCACCGGCTCCAAGTAGTCGTTTCCTCGTTTGTAGATTTCTTCGGGTCCATCGCAGTGGGCGACATAGAGCCAGTTGGGGTGCTCCTGGGACCATCGAAGGGCAGCAACCGTCCCGTAGATACGGATGCGAAGATTGTTCTCTTCACCGACGCTGATCTGGGAGGCGTACAAAATACCGCGGGCGCCGCCTTTATAGTGAATCAGTACGGAAGCATCGTCCTCCAGCTCCCGACCAATCACCATCGCACCCAGATCGGCAAACAGTTCCTCCATCTCCAGTCCCGTGATATAACCGGTCAGATTCTCGGCATGCGTTCCAATATCGGCGAGCGCCGAGGACACGCCGGCCTTCGTCGGATCCATCCGCCATGTCGCCTGTTTGTGCCCCTCGGCTTCCAGGAGCGTGGAGAGCCACCCCTGCGGATACTCCACCACGATCTTTCGGATCTCTCCCAGTTTCCCGGCGGCCACCATCGCTCGCGCCTGTTTGACCATCGGGTAGCCGGTGTAGTTATGCGTGAGGGCGAATACGACTTTGTGCTCGGCTACCAGTCGGCAGAGCGTTTCCGCCTCCTCGAGCGTATTCGTTAACGGCTTGTCGCAGACGACGTGGATGCCGGCTTCTATGAATACTTTCGCCGCGTCGAAGTGCACATGATTGGGCGCCGTGATCGAGACAAAGTCGATGCGCTCCCCTTCCGGGAGGGCGGCTTCCTGCTCGGCCATCTCACGATATGATCCATAGACACGGTCCGGATCCAGATGAAGCGCCTTTCCTTGCGCAAACGATTTCTCGGGCGTAGCCGAAAATGCCCCGGCTACGATCTCCATTTCCCCGTCGAGGGCGGCCGCCATGCGGTGGACGGCTCCGATAAACGCGTCCGGGCCGCCACCGACCATTCCGTATTTTATTTTTCTATCCGGCATCCTGAATTCCGTGTCATTTCAGCTGATCTTGCGTTACTCCAGCATTATACGGTCCACGCTCGAGCAATTGTAGATTCCCGATATTGTAATTCTGTCTTGATCCAACAAACGAATGTCACAGGCCGATACTCAACATATTCTCGTCGTCGACGATGAACCGGATATCCTCGAACTATTGACGTACAACCTCCAGCGAGAGGGCTTTGAGACGTCTGTGGCGCGTGACGGTCTCGACGCACTCTCCGCCGCTGAGAAATCAAGGCCCGACCTCATCATCCTCGACATTATGATGCCGCGGATGGACGGAATCGAAGCGTGCAAGCGACTGCGCGAGCACGCCTTACTGCGGACGGTACCGATCATATTGCTCACGGCCAAGAGCGAAGAAAAGGACCAAATCGTCGGGCTGGACGCCGGCGCCGACATTTACATCTCCAAATCCGTTTCCGTACCCGTTCTCCTCAGCCAGGTTTAAGCCATCCTGAGAGGATCAGATCTGAGGGAGAAACTGCCGAATCTGTTGCGGATTCACGATCTGGAAATCGATCGAGACCGCTACGAGGTCAGGAGGGTGGGATCGGAAGGCGCCATAATTCATCTTCCGCGGAAGGATTTTGAACTTCTGCGCTATTTGGCCGCCCATCGGCAGGCGCTGAATATCGAGAGCACACCGGGTATGGGTTCGACGTTCAGTTTTCATCTGCCCGCGGCAGGCGGTCGGGATCCGACCCGCTGACGACTTCCTGAGACACAGCCGCTTCGGAGCAGCTTGAGCTTACGCCCGTCGCGGCCTAATATCCCCACCCGGATCCCCATCCTGATTCATCGAGTGGCCATCGCCCTCTCCCTCTCTATGCGAAACGCCGCCTATTCGCTCACGCGACCCCAGAAACTATTCGTCGTCTGCTAGTACTTAGTGACATTATAGAGCGTTAGTCTTATCTTCTTCTCCCATGGTACTTTCCAATGATTTTGGAGGCTTGTCATGGGACAATCGGATATTGTGCTTTCGCGCGAAGAACGACAGACGCTCGAGGCCTGGGTACGGGCGACGACAACAGAGCAACACATAGTCATGCGTGCCAGTATCATATTGGATTCAGCCGATGGGCACAAAGGAGCTGAAATTGGGCGCCGTCTCGGAGTTCGACCCGCTACGGTGAGTCGGTGGCGCCAACGCTTTCTTTCCGATCGCGTGAAAGGTCTTCAGGATCGAGCGCGACCGGGGCGAAAGGTGATCTACGGCCTCGATGCGGAGCGGCGCCTGCTCGAGAAGCTCGACGAACCGCCTCCGAAGGGCTACGCGTCGTGGAATGGGCGGCTTTTGGCCCAGGCGCTGGATTTTTCACCGCGCTACGTGTGGCGCGTACTCGAGAAATACGGCGTACAGCTGCAGCGCAAGCGCTCCTGGTGCGAGAGCACTGATCCCGAGTTTGCCCGGAAGGCGGCCGACGTCATTGGACTGTATCTGGCACCGCCCGTAGATGCGATCGTCTTGTGCGTCGACGAGAAACCGCATATCCAGGCGCTCGAAAGGGCCCAGGGCTGGCTCCGCCTGCCCAACGGACGAGCGCTCACCGGGCAGAGTCACCAGTACAAACGCCATGGGACCACGACGCTCTTCGCTGCTCTCGATGTGGTTACCGGGCGCGTCAAGGCCGGGCACTACAAGCGGAGGCGGCGCCGGGAATTTCTCGACTTCATGAACGATCTCATCGTTGACTACCCCGAAGATGTCGAGATTCACGTCATCCTGGACAACCTCTCGACCCACAAGCCGAAGCACGATCGCTGGATTACTCGGCATAAGAATGTCCATTTGCACTACACGCCGACCTACGCCTCCTGGCTGAACCAGGTCGAAATCTGGTTCAGCATCCTTACGAGGGCGAGCCTTCGTGGCGCCAGTTTCACGCATCCATTCCAGATTCGACGCGCCATTGACGACTTCGTCGAGGTTTACAACGAGGATGCTGCTCCCTTCGAGTGGAAAAAGGAATCTGTGCACCAGGTACCGCTCAAGAAACGTTACGCTGACTTATGTCACTAGGTACTAGGGCATTTTCATAACGGCGCTCGTTGTCGCCGAAGCAACTGCCAGCAAGCTCTTCACGGTCATCGAGTTGCCCTTCAGGCTGCAGATCATGGGCCAAGAGTTCGGCGAAGTCGTCATGACCGCCGGAGTGATCGCCTTCCCGATCACGTTCATTATTACGGATCTCCTCAACGAGTGCTACGGAAAAAAAGCATCCGTTTCGTCACGCTACTCGGGATGGTGATGATCATATTCGAGTTCGCGCTACTACAGAACGCGATGAAGGTACCGACCGCCTCGATTTCTCCCGTGCCCGGGGAAGCCTTCGACATAGTTTTTGGAGCCAGCGGACGGATCATCATCGGGAGCCTCGTCGCTTATCTCGTCGGTCAGCTGGTGGACATCAAGCTTTTTCACTGGCTACGGGGAC
>JACZYK010000115.1 GCA_022571135.1 Bacteroidota bacterium | reverse complement strand
AGATCGTCGTCCCGCAACTGGCTCAACCGCTCCAACTCTGGGTAGGAATCAACCGGTGCGGGCATGGGCGGCATGGCGAAAGCGGAAAAATCGTTTAGCGGCAGGTTGCCCAAGTGGGAAGCCAGAAACGGCGGCACATACTTGGCCAGGTCTGCCTTCACCGGCAGAGTAACGATGTAGGTGGCATAAACCTTGTCCGGCTCGGTGCTCACGCGGAAATAGAGAAGGGCATGTCCTTTAGGCCTTTGTGGGTCTCCCCTCTCGAAAGTTAAGTCCATATTGTTGTCCCCAAACTTCGGCGGTATCTGCCATTCCATTATAGGCGATAGCTACTTTGTAGGCCATAGCCGCACCCCATTGGTTGGCTGCGGTTGAGCTTTAGCGCCTGCGGTACCCCTCGATAATGTATAGTATAGGGAATTCCGCGTGCGGGTGTTCCGGTCGTCGCTGGAGATGAGACGGCGCCTCGGGGTCGATATTGGAGGAGCCTTGAACAATGTGGGCTACGGCCTGTGGCGACTTGGCCGGTCGGCCGAGGCGCTCCCGATTCAACAAGAAGGGCTGGAGCTAAAGAGGCAGAATCACCCCTCCGACCATGGCTCGATTGCATCAAGCCTGAATAGCCTGGCGGACAGTTTGCACGCACTCGGCAGGTTCGCGGAGGCACTGCCGCTGTGGGAAGAAGCCCTGGAAATGCAGCGGCGACTGCCATCTCCCTCCGCCGATCGCTGGCTGGCCATATACACAAATCAGGTGGGGAGGTGCCTGAAATTGTTGGGGCGGCCGACGGAGGCGATGGCCTGGCACGAGGAGGCCCTGAGAATCGAACGGCAACTGTTCCCGGACGGCCATTACGCGATCGCGTGGACATTGAGCTGAAAACCGTGAAGGACGGCGAGCTCTGCGGTCTGGACGACGTCGTCGACGGCTGTCGTATTCAGACCCGCGCTACCGGGCATGTCCTCATAGGGCGCGAGCAGCCACGCTCCGTGCGAGCCCAGCGCGCCGTCGATAGACACCTTGATCGACCTCACCGTGAGATGATCGTTCCCATAGCCGAGGACGAAATTGTCTGCAAGGTTTCGGGCAAGCGACTCGTTGCCCGCACGTATCATGGCGTAGATGCGAACCGGCAGGTTACCCTCGTCTGCAAGCCGTTTATAGAAATCAATGGTCGAGAAGCCCGTTCCTGCATCGTGGAAAGACGTGATGCCCTTCGAGAGCGCCTCCTCGGCCGCCAGTGCTGCCATCGTACGCATTTCCGCTTCCTGTTCTTCGTCGCTCATATTCTGGCGCGACTCTGCGAGTGCTCGGCCGACGAGACGCTGCGCGGTCTCCCTGAGCATTCCGGTGGGCTCTCCGCGGGCGTCGTGTAAAATCTCTCCTCCGGCAGGGTCAGGCGTTTCCGGGCTCACGCCGCCCAGAAGCAGGGCCAGTTCGTTTACGAACGATGCATGACCGCTGGCGTGCGTCAGGTAAACCGGATTATCGGGAGACACCGTGCTCAGACTGTGGTGCGTCGGCGTACCCTCGACCGCACCCTCGGGAACGGTGTCCCATTTTTCCTGGTGCCAGCCACGGCCCCTGATCCACTCACCCTGCTCTGCCGTTTCGACCGCTCGGGCGACCATCGCCACGATTTCATCCCAGTTTTTTGCCGTCGTCAGGTCCAGGATCATTTTGGCTCTGCCAAGACCCAGATAGTGCCCGTGCCCTTCTATGAAACCCGGGATGGCCAGCTTACCGTCGAGATCGATCACGTTTGTAGCGCTGCCGATGAAAGCGTCGATCTCCTCGTTCGATCCGACCGCGAGAATCGTATCTCCCTTCACGGCGATGGCTTCAGCCTCTGGATAATTTGCGTCCACCGTTACGATTTTCCCCCCTCGAAGAACGAGGTCGGCGGTTCCGGAACTATCAGATGGAGCACATCCGATGGTCAGGAAGAACATCGCAAGAAGGATGGCACCCGTGAGAACGGCGTTCCGGGTCTGAATAATCTTGAAGGTTCTCATTGGTCTTCAGCCTCTGGTGGGTTGAATGGAAGAAAAGGGCCTGTCGGCCTAACGCGGTTCGCGCCTCGCCTGACGGCACTCAGGCCATAACCGAGGTTGCCCTGTGCGCGGATCGATAGCGATGGGCAGGAGCGCTCTCGATCGACCTACTCTTTCTGGATCTTCCGAAGCCATGTAGGCCAGCATGGCGGCAACGGTTGCGTTTTCTTTCAGATCGTCAAACACGATTTTATCGTAAGTGTCCCTGTTGGTGTGCCAAGTATACTGGCGATACTCGTCGTAGGGCGACTGCAAACGGAAGCTCGGCGCGCCCGCGCACAGGAACGATACGTGGTCGCTTCCGCGATTATTCTGCACGCCCGGCATCTCGAGCACAATATGCTCCGAAAACTCCGTGGGGACGGCGGTCATCCACCGCCATATGTGACCCGAAAAATCCAGCATACCCTGTCCTTCGATCCTCTCGAATCGCCACGTACCGTTATCCTGGTTGAAGGCGACTTGCAGACCGTCCATCACCTCGGGATGGTCCTCGCGGAAGGCACTTGACCCTATCAATCCCATTTCTTCGGCACCCCAGTGCCCGACGACGATCGTCCGACGGGGGTTGGGGTAGGTCTTTTTCAGTATGCGCATGGCCTCCAGCATAGTGATGGTGCCGGTGCCGTTGTCCGTCGCTCCGCTGGCGGAGTGCCAGGAATCCAGGTGGCCCCCCAGGAGGACATACTCGTCCGGGAGTTCGTTGCCCTTCAGTTCGGCGATCACGTTGAACTGGGGGACGATTCCAAGATCCTGAGCCTCGGCCGTCATGCGAAGAACGGGGGTCTCACCGTTGTCGGCCAGGCGATAGAGGAGACCATAGTCTTCGCACGAGACGTCGATCCCGACAGCGTTCTTATTCGAGGTATCAAATATTCTGTTCACGCCCCATCCTCCTGACCAGTACGAAGTGAGTACGGCGGCCGGCTCGGCCGCATCGAGTGCTGCGTCCCATTCACTGGATCTTTCGGATGTGCGGGTTCTCTTATCCCATGCACGCCGGGTCGCCATTCTGGCCTCTTCGAGCTTTTCGACCGTCTCGGGCCGGGCGTACTTCTCGAGCTCCTGCGACGCCCTGCACATGGCCTCCGGAGCCGACCACAGCACGAATTTGCCCCTGATCGTCGCGAGCCAGTCGACAACGGTATCCGAAGTCATTCCCTCCGGCGGAAGCACGACCTCACCTTCGACCGTCCCGTCGGAACCCGGACTCCAGGCCAGCATGCGAACCTCCAGGGTCCGGATGCGCGGCTCAACCATGTCCAGGTGCAGAATGCCCTGCTGCCAGGCGGTCCAGGTTCCGTACTCTTCCTTGCGCACAGGCACACCCCATTCCTCATAACGCTCGAGTAACCATTCCTGAGATGCGGCCAGATTGGGCGAACCGGCCAGTCTGGGGCCGTAATAATCCAGGAGCGTATGTGCCAACGACTCGGTCTGCGAATGTTCAATCCCGACTTCCCACATCTGTCGGATCACCGGGTCATCGGTCGGAAACGTCTGCGCCGTACACAGGGTGGCGAGAAACACGCTCAGCATGGCAGCCGGCGCGACTGCCCGAGCATATCGACTGCGCATTTGGGTCATATTCATGGGAATCAAGTCATCTGGAGTGATCGCCGGCATAGTCGATATTCTGAGGGTTTGTTCGATAAACGGATACAAAATATGCCCCTGTCCAATCAGGGTCCAACCCGATTCATTCCGATTCGGAGAATGTGCGTTCGGGTACGCCGAACGGATACAATTGATCGATCGGGGCGAACCTGTAATCGAGAGCATTCAGCCGGGTGGTTCCGAACCAGTCTCCGGGTGCATCCACGACGATGACCGTCTGCGCATAACCCGTCTCGTCGAATCCTCTTCTGAAATGAACCCGCGACTTGACGACAAAAACGTCGTAATCGTCGGGCTCGACGGGGCCGATGCGCAGCTGCGCGGGCGAGGTGTACTGAACATACGTCGGCACGAGAAGGATCATGCTCTCGTGTCCGAACTCGATGGCCGCAACCCGATCGTATGATCCGGAAGGTCCAAAATACCGGACCGTTCCGGAAATGGAGACCGGATCACCCGCCTGAGGGCCGGTATAACCGCCGACTTCCATCTCGAAAGTATCTCCGGGTTGTGCATTCTGATCGGCCAATTTCTCCAGAGACCTTTCCGCCCGCAGCCCTGCGAACAGCACCCTGCCCACCTGCTGATCGATCAGTTGCCGGAGAATCCATGTCGAATCTCCCGGCCTGTCCGAGTGATCAGCCAATACAACGGGGACAGCTCCACGTGCAATCGCCTCTTTCGCCCGACGAACTGCGTCGAACGGAAGCGGATAGTCGCCGTGGGCAAACTCGCCGCGCACACGCCAGATGTATTCGGCCATATCGTCGGCAATGCGGTCGGCAAGCTCCTGATTGTCGTTCGTCATGACGTGCACGGTCGTTCCCACGTCGGGGACATCGGACCATGGATAGCCGTAAAAAACGCTCACGAAAGCCTCTTCCCTCGCCTCCCAGCGCCGCGCCCTCTCCATGATATCCATCGACGGCGACTGCCCGGTCCACTGCAGCACCGTGGCCGTGATGACAGGGGGCTTCCTGGTCGCCGTGGTCGGCCTGTATTGTCCCTTCATGATTCGGCGCATGTACGAAGCGGCACGCCGACCCTGCAACCTGGCGTCGTAATGCGGGTATCGTTTCGTCACAAACGCTCCGTCTGCCCACCTCAGAAATTCTGCATCCTCGTTTCCATGAAGATCGAACGTGGCGACGATCGGGACCATTTCTCCGACAACCTTTCTGATCCGACGCGCGATCTCCGCCTCCGGTCTCGGTACGTCCCTCACGGCGAGGGCGCCGTGCAGAGCGAGATATACTCCGTCTATGGGCATTCGAGAATTCAAATCCTCGACAATCAGTCCCATGAAGTGCTCAAAGCTCTCTTTCGAGTTCCAGCTCCTGGAACTGCCGCCGTAAACGCCGTCCGGCGACGCGATGCCGATAGACTCCACGTCTCCGTACTCTCTTGCCTGATCGATGAACCCCCCGATAAAACCTCCTGTTTTCAATAGATCTTCGCCGGCAACGAATGCCCGCAGGCGTGTCCGATCCGCGATCTCCGCATCACCCCCCGGACAGAACGTGCACGTCTCATGGTTGTACTGGATGACCGCCACACGGTAATTTGCAGCAGGCGTTCCGCCGCAACCCGTCGCACAGAATAGCAGCACCGAAATACCCGCTCTCATAGCCGGGCGAAAAACCTTGCGCCGGAACTCGGTTGCCCTGCACGTCAAGCTGGTTCTAGGGTGTGTCATTATCTCTTTCCTCCGATGTAAGAAGATCGGTCACGTACGCCGACAGCGGGAAATAGACGGCTTCGGAGATGATACCACCCATTGCCATCAACCATGTGTAGCCCGGGCTGATCGCCTGCCCGACTTCGCCAAAAACATACATCACCCACCAGAGGAACGCGTACAGGAGCCACCTTTCCTAAACGACATTCCTCGCGTAGTTGAAAATGAGTACGAACACGGTTGCTGTACCCACTTTCGAAACGGCCACGCCGATCATGAAGGCAGCCGGATCACCGTCGCTCGGTGGCTCGAGGCCGGCAATCATGGAGAGCGGTCTGTACACCGCAAACGGTACCAGATACATGATCGCGAATGACGCCAGGATGGCGAGAACGAGTTTTCGCATCGGATCACCTCTCAGTCACTGCGCGACCGACCACATGAATATAAGCGGTTATGATTTCGTCCAGAGAATGCTGCGTGAATGGTTACTCCCCGGAATGTCTATTTTGAATCGTTTATCCCTGTCAATTTTCTCTTGGAACTCCCGCTCATTGAACACAATGTTCGAATCGGCCAGGAAAAATGCTCTGAAACTGGATGAAGAGGATTCCCTCCGCTCGTTTCGGGATCGGTTTCACCGCCCCGTGGACGCGAAAGGGAGGCCGAGGCTCTATTTCACGGGTAACTCACTGGGACTTCAGCCCCGAAATGCCGAGACCAGTCTGATGGAGGTACTACAGGCCTGGAGGTCTCTCGGTGGGGACGGCCATTTTCGTGGGAATCTGCCTTGGACCAGGTATCACGACGGCCTGATCGCGTCCATGGCAGGGATCATGGGAGCCCGGCAGAGCGAAATCACGATCATGAACGCGTTGACCGTCAATCTGCACCTGATGCTGGCCGCCTTTTATCGCCCGACGGCTGAGCGCTTCAGAATTCTCATCGAGAAGGACGCATTTCCGTCGGACCAGTACGCCGTAGCCGCACAGGCCCGGTGGCACGGATTGGATCCATCGGAGGCGATTCTCCGTCTGAATCCCCGACCGGGAGAGAATACGATCCGGACCCAGGACACGATCGAGTTCATCGGGCGACACGGACCGGAGATTGCCGTGCTTCTCCTCGGTGGAATCAATTACTACACAGGACAGTTTTTCGAACTCGGGCCGATCACCGCTGCGGCTCGTCGTCAAGGAATCATCGTCGGCTACGACCTGGCCCACGCAGCCGGTAATGTACCTCTCTCGTTACACGACTGGAACGTCGATTTCGCCGTATGGTGTACGTACAAGTACCTGAATGCCGGTCCCGGGTCGCCCGGTGGCGTATTCGTACACGAGCGTCACGATTCAAACGACGAACTGACACGGCTGGCGGGTTGGTGGGGACACGACAGGTCGTCGCGGTTTCAGATGCCCGACACGTTTCTTCCCATACCTGGGGCTGAAGGATGGCAGGTAAGTAATCCGTCCATTCCGGGCCTTGCTCTCCTGCGCGCCTCTCTCGATGTGTTCGATGAGGCAGATTTCAACCAAATCACGAAGAAGGGCAGGCGATTGACCGCTTATTTCGAGTTTCTGCTGAGGGAGCGACTGGCCGATCGAGTGGAGATCGTCACACCCCTCGATCCGGATCAGCGCGGCGCACAGCTATCGATTCGAATAAGAGACGGGAGAGTCGTTTTCGAAAGGCTCGAAGCTCGCCATATCGGCTGTGACTGGAGAGAACCCGACGTAATCCGGGCTGCTCCCGTTCCGCTGTACAATTCATTCGAGGACGTGTGGGAGTTTGTCGACGCTCTGGTAACCGCCATGTGATTGAAACGAACGGAGGAACGCCTGGAGTCACGTTACCGGCCTCTCTCACGGCCATCATCCAGAGCATAGATATCCGGCAGGTTTCTTCCGACCGGTCCGTAATCCAGCCCATAGCCGACCACGAATAGGTTCTCGATGCGAAAGCCCACGTAATCCAGAGGCACGTCGACCTTGGTCGCCTCGTACTTGTGCAGCAACGTCACGGCCTTGATGGAGGCGGGATTGTATATACGCAGTCCGTCCATGATGTACTCCATGGACAGCCCCGTATCTATGATGTCCTCGACGACCAAAACATGGCGATCGTGGATGGGCGCATCGATCTTCTTGAGCGTACGGACGACGCCGCTCGAAATCTTCTCTTCGCCGTAAGAGGAGAGTTTCAGAAAATCCACCTCACAATCGATGCGCATCTCTTTCATGAGATCCGCGAGAAATATGAACGCCCCGTTCAGGACACCGATCAGGATCGGCTGTTTTCCGCTGTAGTCTTCGCTCAGTTGACCGCCCAGTTCCGCGACGCGCTTCCGGATGGTCTCCCGATCCAGATAGATGCGGAAT
>JACZYK010000114.1 GCA_022571135.1 Bacteroidota bacterium | reverse complement strand
GACCTTTCGGCACCAAATGTTCACCTGTATTTTCACCCGAGGACCTTAAAATCAATTGACTGAAAGATTTCATTTAGGCAAAGAAACCGATGGGTAGGTAATCGAGGTGACAGAACAGGTGGCATCGTAGAGTATCCCCAAACCGCTGAGGAACCGGAAACGGAAAGGATGAGATCAGACCGATGACAGTTAAGGACTTTAGGCCAACACAGGAATTTTCGATGCCCAAACCTAATGAAGACCCGGCAGGGCCACCAATAGTTGTCTCCCTCAAGGCAATAAAATGGAGTGCGTTCCAAAGTTGACAGGTCCACTCGAACGAAACATTTGTCATACGCATCGTCGTCCGGAACAATCAAGGAAGTTCCGTCCGGTCCAATCGCTCCCCGACGCACTCCCGGAATGGGACCCGAAACTTCACCAGTCTCAAGATCGAGAACCGAAAACGATCTTTCTCCACCTCCCATCCAGAAACCGATTTTCGTCCCGTCCGGAAACCATCGGTGGTCATACATTCCTCCGTGAATATCCACATCATAGGAGGACGTTTCGCCCGATGTTCTATCCCAGATGTGCAATATGGACTGACTGGTCCAAGAAGCCCGCGTTCCGGATGGATCCCACACGGGGACAGATCCTCGTTCACTCAGTACGGTCTTCGTACTCAAGAGAGAATTTGTCTCAGGATTCGCGTCAAAGGCGATCAGTTTTTTTGGGACGGCACCTGTCGACATCATAAGCAGGTCAGCTTTCTCGGAGTACCCGTAAACCGAGAACGCGGCATTGACTGAACTAATTGGCTCATCCGGTTTCTTGGGATCAATCTCTTCAGCATTCCCGGCCAAGAGGACGGGCGTTGATAAATAAGTGGAAGTGTATAAAACCTTGTCTTTTTCGGCCGGACAAGCCGACAGGTTGTAACTCGTATCGTCTGCCTTTCTCCAAACCACCTGTTCTCCAGTGCGTACGTCGATCCTTCCAATCCATCGGGCAGTACTACTGCCGTAACTCACCATCGCATACCTATCGTTTCCAGCAAGGCAGCTGACCAACAGCCATTCCTCTCCTCTGGCGATAACATGAGGAGTAGAGCCATCCAAAGGCACTATCAACAATCGAGATTCCCAGCTATAATCAGCATCGTCACGGTTTGCATAAATCGCCTTGTTTATCATAATGGAAACTAGAAGAGCAGATCCGTCCTTCGTCCAATCCATCACATAGGGATCACTTTCAGCAACAATTAAATTCTGACGCCTTGCGAAGTAATCACGGACATTCAACGCAGTTCTGATGGCTCCCGACTCAAGATTGACGATTTTGATGAACGTCTCATCGTCCTCATCCCACCATCCGTACGCTATTTCTGTTTCATCCGGAGAGTAGTGAACGTATTGACTATTGCCATTCTGAACAAGCGTTCTTCTTTCATCCGTTTCCAGATTAACATGTACGACACTTCCATCTTTAGCTACAGTCGCGAAAAAACGACCCGATGGTGAAAGCGCCGACCCCCATGCGGCAAGATCCTCATACAAATTAACTTTTGTGGTCGAAAATGGCTGTTTTTCCGTACTAGACTGTCTCGCGTTGTCTGCGCTGACACGTCGAATGCCAGCCTGTGCCTCTGCAGCGAGGTCCACAAGATCCGCAAACTCACTGATCACCCGATTGTAGGCAATCTCAGCCTCCTGCCGTCCCAGGTTTTCGTAAGCCCGACCAATCTGGATGAGCGCCCGAGCCGTTAGTCTACGCTCTACGTTGGGAGCCGCGGTAACTTGCTCATAGAGCCGAATGGCTGCCGCATAATCTCCTGAAGAGCGCTCCATCCTCAGCGCCTGTTGAAACAACTGCTCAGCTGACTGCGCGTTAACAGGGATAACGAGAAAACACGTCAAGATGAACAGGCCGATGATCCGTTTCATAGTTCTGCTTGGATGAGTGTATTGAAACCACTCGCAATTAAATGTTCACTCTGGCCTTAGATATGAGGACCCTGTCCGGTACGCGTAAAGTTTATTTCGTGATGATGTAAAGAATTTGTCATGCCTCCATCGTATCCGAGGTATCGCGCGTAAAGCTGTATCCGACCCCATGCACTGTGAGCAGATAAACAGGATTGACGGGATCGTCTTCCAGAACAGAACGCAACTGGGCCACGTGATTGTCGACAGTGCGGGTGGTCGGCACCGAGTCGTACCCCCACACCTCTTCCAGAAGGCAGTCCCTTGACAAGACGTCCCCTTCGCTACGAGCCAGTGACTGAAGGACGCCGTAGGCCTTGGGGGGCAGATGGACTTTCTTACCCGCCTTCCATGCTCGATAGCGTTTGAAGTCCACCCGCACGTCTCCGAACTCCAGGATCTCCAGGACCGCTTCGGATGCCTCAGTCCGGCGGAGAAGAGCCCGGATTCTGGCTTCGAGTTCTCGAAGCGAGAAGGGTTTGGTGACATAATCATCGGCGCTAAGATCGAACCCCAGGATGCGATCTGACTCGTCGCTGAGCGCCGTCAGCATCAAAATGGGAAGTTGGGAATCGCGCTTTCTTATGCGCTTACAGAATTCAAGTCCGCTTCGCCCCGGAAGCATGAGGTCAAGAATCAGCAGGTCGGGATTTAATTCCAACAGGAGCTTTTCTCCCGCTTCTGCGTCGGCAGCGGTACGCACTTCGTATCCAGTTTTCAGGAGCGTCAGTTCGAGTCCCTGCCGGATAGACGGGTCGTCTTCAACTATCAGGATTCTTTTGCTCATACGCTATATCTATGGGCAGAATAATGGTGAAAGTAGACCCGACGCCTTCTTTGCTTTCGACGGTGACTCGTCCGGCATGTCCTTCAGCAATGTGCTTTACAAGCGCCAGTCCGAGGCCGGCACCTGTCGCTCGTTTTGCCTCTGCAGACTCGGCGCGGTAGAACCTGTCAAAGATTTTCCTCTGGTCTTCGCTCGATATGCCAGGACCTGAGTCGGTGACAGTAAGTTTGGCGTGCGTGCCATTGCGCGAACAGGTCACCGAAACGCTGCGCCCCGACGCCGCATATTTGAGGGCGTTCGAGAGAAGATTGAGCAATGCCTGCTCGATGGCATCCTGGTCGACTTTGATCCATACGGGCTCGATGGAAACCGCGAGATCCACGCCGGCCTGGCCGAAGGCGTAACTCATGGTATGAACAGCTCGCTCGACAACTTCAGACAGTTCCACCGTTTCTATTCTGTAAATCATCGTTCCCTGATCGATTCGCGACGTATTCAGGACGTTGTTGAGCATTCGAGTCAGGCGCTCGCTTTCGTTGGCAATGATCTTGAGACTGCGTTGTCGCTCTTCCGGATCGCTGGATCCATGTGTCATCATCGATTCGGCAAACAGTCGAATTGAGGTCAGTGGTGTTCTGAGTTCGTGTGAGACCGAGGAAACGAACTGGGTACGAAGTTGCGCGATACGACTCTCCCTGCGGACATCTCTCCACAACATATATCCACCGAACAGGGTGGCTAACAGCAAAACAAAAAGTCCGGCTAATAAAAATCGGTTTCTGTTACGGTCTCCAGAAACAGCTACGGGTGTAATCGTGGCCGTCAGGAATGGGAAATGAGGAGCAAGTGTGCGCTCCTCCCCTGTCAGGACCGGCCCCGTACGTAAACCCGAACCGCGTTGAATCAGCAGGGACTCCAAGAGTCTGAAATGAACCGCCACCAGAGGCTGCGATTCAGTGAAGCCATCCGTAGTTCGAACCAGCCATAGCTGCTCTGGAACGGCCACCCACACCGGGTCCGTCGCAGACTCTCGGAGAAGGAGAGAGGGTCGATCACTCAGATACTTTGCCAGGCGGTGCTCCTCTTCCAGCACCGATAATGAGATGGAATCTGCAGACGTTGACATGCCAGCCTGTTGCATCATGTCGGCGAGGTAAGAATGCGCATCCGTAGAAATCCATTCACCGCCGACGAGGTCTACTCGAAGGCGGGTTGCCGCTTCATCGCGGTAGCCATTCGTGTTAATCAGCTGCTCCGCCACGTAGTAGGCGATGGGCAAGCCAAATTCGTCTGTGACCGAAGAGGGAGTCTGGAGAAGTCTGCGATCCCAGTCGCGTGCGGCGTCCCTCAGGCCGGTTCGCTCTAATGCACGGGAAATCCGTAGCTCGAGAAAGGCGCGCCGCTCAGGAGACTCCTCGGAATTGAGCCGAGTCTCATAGCGCCTGATGGTCAAACCGATGTTTCCTTCGTTCCGTTCGGCAAGCGTCGTCCGGCGCAAAAAATCCTGGAAACCGGGCTCCAGAAGTGGATGTCCTTCTCGTTCCGCATCAGGCCTGGACAAAAGGATGGTCGCGCCGACGTGTAAATTGCCCAGAATGAGCAGGGCGGGTGTTGTAGCCGGAATACCGTCCGCCGTTAGGTTCAACCGCGGAATAGGTATCCTCTAGCGTCTTCAGCAACGAATCTGCAGCCTCGCGTGCGACGCTCGAACGAGTCTCTTCCATTCGACGTGCGGCCAGTTCATTTTCTTGGCGCATCAACACAACGCCAAACGCAAGTAGCAACGAACTGGGCAGCATGACTGCCAGCACGAAAAAAATGAACTGACGCGTGATGGGTGTAATGGACATCGCTCAGGCCGACACCTTGTTTTGTAAAGATATCACTTCCAAAGAATGCGATGTCATGATTCTGTCACGATCACTTCTGACGCAGGCGAATCGGTGCGTTTATTTCACTTCGGTGGGGTTTCAGGGGATCAAGGAGCGGTATGGCCTATAAAGAAAGCCCCCGCCACGGAGAGCAGCGGGGCTTTGGGAATACGGGTGAAAGGCGGGCTATTTGATCTTTGCGCGAATGCGGGTCAGACGCGAGGATTCTGCAATGAACGCTAGTTTTGCTTCCCCAGCCGATCCACGGCGCCTGCGACGATGTACAGGTCCTTGGGTTCGTGGTCGTCGTCATCCGGACTTTTGCGAGAAGAATTGATGACGATCCGGTCTCCGGCAGGATGCAGAGCGATCCACCCGATACTGTTGACCTCATTGAATCGAACCAACTGGGGTACGGGAGGACCGCCCGCCAGGGGCAGACGGACGATGGTTCCCTGTCTGCGTGCTAAAACCCCGGAAGCGTCCGGAAGCCATTCGATTTCAGAGAGCCTGAAGGACTCTGTATAGCTCGGATCATCCGCCAGAGGCCGCGCCGTACGCGTATCCAGGTCGACGAGCGTAAACAGGCCCTCCTTTCCGTCCCGTGATGCGACAATCAGTTTCCGTCCGTCCAGTGATACATATGCGTATCCATCGAGTGATACATATGCGGATGGGTCGGAACGTTCATCCGGATAGCAGATGAACTCGTGCGGGCTCGTCGATCCGCTGGGAACCTCGTAAACACAAACCGTCGTCGAATCCTTTCGACTGACTCCGAGAAGTGCGTCCCCGGATAGTCCCGGAGTTCCTAAGAAGTCGAGCGTCGAGTCTACCACCGCACCCGTTTCGGCGTCTAGGCGATACGTTATGGCTCCTGTGCCAGTGCCGATCGACGCCGCGATGCCGGAGAGCCGCATGATGGCGAAACCCACGATCAAGGCGATCGCCGCCGCCAGCAAACCGCCCAGGAATATCGCCAGTATGAAATGATGGCTGTTTTCGAGCAGATAGGTCGGCAGGCCAGGCATGAACATCTCACGCCTAAAACCGGGGCAACAGGTCTGCCACGCCGTGGCGTAGGCGCCGATCAAGACGAAGCCGATATGGCCGAAGGAGATGATGCCCGAATTGCCGACGAACATGTACAGCGCCACGACGATGACGATACGCACCAACCCTTCGATGAGCGTTTGGGCGAGGATGATGTCGCCCGTGGAATCGACGATGGCGACGATGATTAAGAGGCCCAGGCAAAGCACGGCCAGCGGCCAGAAATAGCGCACCGAGCGGAGAAGGGGCGTGTTGGCCTCGATCATTTTAAACGCGTTCCTTCGCGGCCTTGGTGAGCACCAGGCCTTGCGGCCGCGCCAGCAGGACAACGATCACAAGAATGAAAACGCAGGCGTCGCGGAAGCCGCGCAATTGCTCCGGCAATATGGCGGACAGCACGACGCTGACGATGCCGACCGCATAGCCGCCCACCACGGCGCCGACTAGGCTGCCCATGCCGCCGATCACGGTGGCGATAAAGAAGAACAGCATGATCGGCACGCCCATGCGGAAGGTGAGTACGCCGGTTTGCGTGACGAACAGGAGCGACATGATGCCGGCCAAACCGCCGCTCAAGATAAAAGCCAGAGCGATCACATTTTTTCCGTTGACGCCCAGCATGCGCGCCATGCGGAAATCTTCCGCCGCCGCGCGCATCTGAATGCCGACCCGGGTGCGCTTCAAAAAGAGGACGAGCGCAATCAGCAATATCCACGTCACCGCGATGATGACGAGCTGCAATATTTGCACGCTGACGCCGTCCGAAAGTTGCACCCGACCGGTCAATTCGGAAAATATGTTCACCGCCTTGGGCCGCCCGCCATAGATCATGATGATGACGTTCTGCAGGGTGTAGCCCAGCGCGAAGGAAACGATCATCATCGTCGCGGGCGAGGAATTCTGCACATGTTGAAAGACAAGAAAATAGGAAATGAGCGCCAGCACAACGACAAGGGCGACGATACAGATCGCCAGCAGGGCGGGATGAAAACCGCCGATGGACAAGGTCGCGACGACGGCGGAGCTGGGGACGATCAAGGCAAAGCCGCCAACGGTGATGAAATCGCCATGGGCGAAATTTATCAGTCGCAAGATGCTGAACAGAAGGCCGATGCCGAGCGCGCCGAGGGCGTAAAAGCTGCCAAAACTGAGGGCGCTGATGGCGGTCTGGATGGCGTAATCCACTAAAACGCCACCTCGTCTTCGTGCACCGCGCCTTCCTCGAAGCCGAAATAGGCTTGGCGTACCTTCTCGCCGTCGCGCAGGTCGGCGGCGTTGCCCTCGAGCTGCATCTCGCCGCTGCGCAGCACGTAGAGCCGGTCGGCCGCCTGGAGCGCGCGCTCGGAGCTTTGCTCGACGATCAAGAGCGTCAAGCCGCGCTCCCGGCGCAAGTCGAGCAAGGTTTCGTAGACGCGGTCCACCAGGTTGGGGGCGAGACCCAGCGACGGTTCGTCGATCGTCATGATGCGCGGATTCGTGAGCAGCGCCCGGCCGATCACGAGCATTTGCTGTTCGCCGCCCGAGAGTTTGCCGGCGGGTTGCTTGCGGCGCTCGGCCAACACGGGAAATATATCCAGGACGCGTTTGAAATCCTTTTCGATCTCGCTCCGGTCTTTTCTTATGCTGGTGCCGATGCGGAGATTTTCCTCCACGTTAAGGGAGGTGAAGACATGGCGTCCTTCCGGCACCTGCGAAATGCCCGCGCGCGCCACCGCTTCCGGGCTCATGCCGTTTATCGTCATGCCGTCGAAGGTGATGACGCCTTCGGTCGGGTTGAGGACGCCCGATATCGATAACAGGGTCGTGGACTTGCCGGCGCCGTTCGGCCCGACGATACACACGATTTCCCCCTCGTCGACGGTAACCGAGACGCCGCGCAAGGCGGGCAGGCGGCTGTAATGAACGGTGATGTTATCGACGTTGAGAAGCATGGCTTCAGGAATGCCCGAGATAGGCGTTGATCACGGTCGGGTCGTTTTGCACTTGCTGAGGCGTGCCGCGCGAAATCGTCCTTCCGCTGTCGAGCACATGGATGCGCGCACAGACGCCCATGATGACCCGCATGTTATGTTCGATGAGCAGCACGCCGCAGCCGAAACGCTCGGGAATATCGCGCACGACCTGCATGATAT
>JACZYK010000113.1 GCA_022571135.1 Bacteroidota bacterium | reverse complement strand
TCGAGTCGCTTCGGTCCAGCGGGCATGACCTGCCGCTTAGCTCACTATGGAGCGTCCTCATCAAGTTCTTCTGCCCCCTGGCAATCGGAATCGTACTCATATACATCATCCTGACCGGTCAGTACTTTTAGTATCGTTATATGTATTCTGAGTGGACCGATTTCTTCTGTCCTCATCGGAACACGTCTGAACTACGATCAGTAAATTCAGTTACGCGGCCGTATCACTAACCGGGGAACCGTCCTCGCCTGCCTTGGAGACCGACCAACCTCCATCCCCCCTTGTGGGCCTTTTCTTGATTTCTGCTCCTCAGGAAGCCATGTTCGACGCAGGCATCCTGATTCCCAGTGCTATCGTTTTCATCATGCTGCTGCTGCTCTCAGCGGTCTTCTCGGGATCGGAAGTGGCACTCTTCTCGCTCGAACCCGCAATCAGAGAGCAACTGGGCGAACGAGCTGATCGCGCCAGCAAGCGCGTCCTGAAGCTTCTCGATCGCCCGCGCGAGCTTCTGGTATCGATCCTCATCCTGAACACCGTCGTAAACGTCGCCGCGGCGACCCTGGCGGCGATCATCACCCGTGACATCGCAATCGCGCTGCAGTGGAATCCGACACTCACGGTTATCAGCGAGGTGATCGTGTTGACATTTGTTCTGCTCATCGTCAGCGAGATAACGCCCAAGCTCCTCGCCACGAAGAATCCCGTCGTTTTTGCACGGCGCGTGTCGGCTCCATTACTCATCCTTCACAGGATGCTCTGGCCGCTGTCGTCTCTGCTCGCACGTTCCATGGAAGCGATCCATCGCCGCTTCTCCATACTCAAGGGACGCATTTCCGGGGACGACCTGAAAGCGATGGCCGAGATCGGTGAGGCGCATGGCACCATCGAAGAAGAGGAGCGCGAGTTGATCCATTCGATCGTTGCCTTCGGTGATACGAGCATCCGCGAGATTATGATCAGCCGTCTTGACATCGTTGCGCTTCCGTCATCGGCCACCCTATCCGAGGCCATTGAGATCATCCGAACCAGCCGTCACTCCCGTTTGCCGCTGTACGTAGAGCATCTCGACAATATTCTGGGTATAGTCTATGCAAAGGATCTGCTCCGATACATGGCGCAGCACAGGAACGAGGAACGCGTCGACTGGTCGCGCCTGGCCAGACCGCCGATGTTTGTTCCGCTCGGAAAGAAACTGGATGATCTCCTCCGTGATTTCCAAAGTAAAAAGACGCACATCGCGCTGGTCGTTGACGAATACGGAGGAACGGCCGGCGTCGTGACACTGGAGGATGTTCTCGAGGAGATCGTTGGAGAAATTCGGGATGAGCACGACGAATCGGAGCAGGATCCCTTCGTTCAACTTGGTCCACGGCAATTCCGCTTCGATGCGAAGATTGATCTGGACGAACTGAATGACGTGGCAGGGGCGGATCTCGATACCACGTCGTTCGATTTTGAAACGCTGGGCGGGCTCATCTTTCACCTTGCGGGTGAGATTCCCAAGCAGGGCGACGTGTTTTCGTATCGGAACCTGGACATGACCGTCGAGAGCGTGGAGAGTCATCGGATCGTCGACGTACTCGTAACGATAAGGCCTCCGCCGAAGTGAAGAATCGGTAGAGGCGCGTCGTACTGCGCTCGGGAACGAAGGCACGGCGGGTTGTTAAACATTGCCTGGCGGGACGCCCGGGTCCGGCGAGAAGCCCAGGTCCGGCGCCGGCCGGGTCTCTTCGTTTCCGTTCTTTGTTCGCAGCCGCGTCCGAATGAAACCGTACCCGTACGGACGCATTCAAGCGGCCCGTGCTGATTGAAATAATCCCTGCCCGGAGTCCTCCGATGAGTCATATTAAAGAGTACTGTGGCATCTTCGGTATCTTCAATGCGGAAAGTGCATCGAGGCACATCTATCTCGGCCTTCACGCCCTACAACACCGTGGTCAGGAATCGGCAGGAATCGTGACGTCCGTGTTCGACGAGGCCCTGGAACGCCGTGTGATGCCGACGCACAAGGGAAACGGCCTTGTACTGGACGTCTTTCGCAAGCCGTCAGTATTTACGACCAAGCTGCTCGGTACGTCGGGAATCGGCCACAATCGGTATTCGACATCGGGTGCCTCGCATAACCGCTCCAACATCCAGCCGTTCGTCGTCCATTACCGCGATGGTAATCTGGCACTCGCTCACAACGGCAACATCTCGAACGCTAGGGAGCTGCGTACGAGTTTCATCGAACGCGGAACGCTCTTTCAGACCACCAGTGATTCGGAACTCTTTCTCCACCTGGTCGCTCAGGCAACGCGTCGGAAACAGATTGACAAAATCGTTGACGCACTGACGCAGGCGGAAGGGGCGTTCTCGCTCGTCTTCCTTACCGACCGTTCGCTGATCGCCGTAAGGGATCCGAATGGATTCAGACCACTGGCTCTGGGCAGGATGGAGGGTGCCGGTCAGGACGGAAGCACCGCCTACTGCGTGGCCAGTGAGACATGTGCATTCGATCTGGTCAGAGCCGAATACATCAGGGATATTGAGCCCGGCGAGGTTCTGGTGATCGATTCGGAAGGATGTGAGAATGAGAATTTTACGAGTTACCACCTGGGCCGTAATTTCGGCATAAGCCAGTGCATTTTCGAGTACGTCTATTTCTCCAGACCCGATTCGATAATCTTCGGTGAGACGGTGGATAAAGTGCGGCGCAAGATCGGCAAAGAGCTCGCTCATGATGCTCCGCCTCCCAGCGTAGCACCCGATGAACCCAGACCTATCGTCATATCGGTGCCCGACTCCTCGAACACCGCTACGCTGGGTTATGTATCGGAATGCGAGAAGCTCGGCTATGATTGCCGATATGAAATAGGCCTGATCCGCAATCACTATGTGGGTCGGACATTCATCTCCCCGGGACAGGATTCGCGTGAGCAGCAAGTGCGGAGCAAGTTCAATACCGTCGTGGGTGTGCTCCGCGATCGCGTCGTCGTGATGGTGGATGATTCCTTAGTCCGTGGCACAACAGCCCGGCAACTCATCGACATGGTACGGCGGGCGGGCGCTAAAGAAGTCCACTTCAGAGTAGCTTCTCCTCCCGTAGTTAGTCCATGTTTTTATGGTATGGATTTTCCGAGCTACGAGGAACTGCTCGCCAACAAGCATGGAGGAAGTGTAGAGGAAATGAGGCAGTGGCTTGGTGTAGATTCACTTGCATATCTGTCTATAGACGGC
Organism: Bacteroidota bacterium; assembly: GCA_022571135.1. GTDB lineage: Bacteria > Bacteroidota > Rhodothermia > Rhodothermales > UBA10348 > JACZYK01. The sequence continues at coordinate 4,662 of JACZYK010000113.1, read as the reverse complement.
CTCACCCGTGCTGTCCGTTCAGCCAACGACAGTAACCTCGGATACTGCAATGCCTGCTTCTCTTCCAACTACCCTGTCCCTGTAGAGATGGACGTCACGAAAGAAGAAAACGAGTGGTAAAACCTGCTAGTTTTCGTCGAGGCCATTAGAACTTTTGCTTCCCTTCTGTCCGGAAGTGCCTCACTCATTTTGTCATCCATATCTCTTAAGATGGTGGACAATACTCGACAAATATCCGTTTTCTTGTCATTTGGAATACCCAATATCATATTGTGAATATTATAAGAATATATTATTTGTCTGCTTATATTGACTCAAATTCGTTTGGATAGGCAGGTACCCTTTGTACCTTCCCGCTCAGCCCTACTGAGGCAGCCGAACCAAAACAGCCAAGGTATCCATGCGCAACCCCATCGACCAAGCGATCAGAGCTATGACCTTGGGAGCAGGAGTCGTGGGTTTGATCTTGCTTATCGTATTTCAGCTTCTTTAGCTTCTGATAGGATTCTGTCTGTAATTCCTGAGAAAGGTTCGTCTGCTTAACCATCTTTTTCTCGCGTAATAGCGCACAATCGAACATCGACTGTGCGTTTTTGTGGTCCTTAGATCTCCCGAATCTGTATACTCTATCGAACTCCGGTTCAGATCTCATCGCGGCAATTTGCGGCATCGGAATCTGTCAGTGTACCCTTAGCAACGAATACGTAATACTATTCCTTCACATCTTCAAGAAGTTTCGTGACTCCAAATCCTGCACGAGTTCTCGTTATCGTAAACGTATATCGACCTGACCTCGGCGGTGGCATTCTATTCGCAGATCTGTGTGAGGGTCTCGTTGAACGGGGAATGGAAGTGACGGTTAAGTGCGCATATTCCTACTACCCTGAGTGGAGAGACAAGAGTGGTCTGAATGGTTGGAAGATTCGGAGCACGCTAGAGAATGGTGTGGCCGTCGAGAGACACGGAATATTTATCCCGTACGATCCAAACAGCCTGCTCCAGCGCCTGGTCTATGAAACTTCCTTTTATCTGTCCCTCCGTAGGAGACGCCCTAAACGAGGGACTTTCGATCTGATTATTGTTTTCTGTCCTCTGGTGAGCGCGGTTGCATACGCCTTGTCAGTTGGCCGAAAATTACGTGTCCCGATCTGGCTCAATATTCAGGATCTATCTGCCCAGGCAGCAGCAGCCGGCGGGATTACCGGCCATAAGGGACTTTCCCGCCTTCTCGTAAGGATTCAGAATGCGCTGTTCGCTAGAACAGACGTCTGTAGCAGCATCTCGGAGCCGATGGTCGAGACACTGGACGACCTCCGCTCGGGATCTTCACCCGTACGGCTGATTCCAAACTGGTTACACCGAAGCCTCCGGGATGAGATTGAGCGTTGCCTCGAGTCCGGGCTTCCGGCACGACGTGGCTCCGTCAAGATACTCTACTCGGGTAGCATCGGGACGAAGCAGGACTTGCTGAGCGTCTGCCGGTATCTTCACGGCACCGACGCCGATTTTTTCCTTCGTATCCAGGGCGAGGGAGGACGTGCTCCCGAACTGAGGTCCTGGCTTGAATCCGTAGGGGATCCCCGAATCGAAATGCATCCACTGAGCGATGAGAAAGGACTGGCTGAGGCGCTCGCGGAGGCGGATTATTACCTGATTACCGAAAAACAGGGAGCGGGTAAATCGTTCGTACCGAGCAAGCTGATTCCGGGCCTGGCATCCGGAACACCCATTATCGCCGTGTCCGATTCCGATTCTCCGCTGGGACGGGAAATGGAGCAGTTCTCGCCTGGCCCTCGAATCGACTGGTCGAATCTCTCGACGCTGAAAAACGTATTGAAGCGCGAGACGATCGACTCTGACCCGTATCGAAGGTGGAAGGAAAACGCATACAATCGCTCGTCGTATTTTGACCGGGAGATCGGGATCGATCGCTGCGCCGGAATGATCGGCGAAATGCTGGGTTGCCGATAGGTGTAGTCGGTCGATTCACGTGAGAAACGCATGAGTGAGCTGATCATAGTAGGAGACCGCGTACTCATTTCCCCCCACGGGGGTGAACGCCAGACGGAGGCGGGGCTCGTCTTGCCGGCAACGGTTGCCGCACGCGAAAAAGTGCGGAGCGGCCGAGTCGTCGGTGTCGGACCGGGCTATGTGACCGCCAATCCGGAGTTTTCGGAGGGCGAGGTCTGGAAACCAACGGGGGAAGTCGTCCGATACCTGCCGCTGCAGGCCAGAGCAGGGGATTTCGCATTTTTTCTACAGAAGGAGGCGATCGAAATCATGTACGAAGGAGAAGACTTCCTGATCGTTCCCCACAGCGCCATTCTGGCGCTCGTCCGAGAAGAAACAGACGATATTCTGAACAATCTGGGCGAGGTGGGAAATATCGACGGTCTCATCGTCTAGGACTTAGTCGGAGAAATCCGCTCCTTCCACCTTTGAAAAAGATCTCCAGGACATCAAACTCAGGGGCAATGTGCCCGCGCCTGATTCCCTCAGCCAGTCGTAAACGTGCATAAAAGGCATCCGCGGCCCGAGGAACATTCGCGGCCCTAGAAACATCAGCGGCCCGATGAGATCCCATTGGAACATCCTCCGCCACGCGCTCCGCCGGAGCAGCTCAGACCGCACACACCTGCTGATAATGCCACCTACCGACAGGAGATTCTGTCGCAAAAAGTGTATACGCGGATTCGCAATCTGTACTCACTCGGTTCCTGCTGGGGTCCACCTACCCCTGCAAGCACCAAAATCAGCGGTCTATCACCCGGACTCAGGCAATTAAGGGTTCGTCCGACAACGATACAACAAGACCACCGACCGGATTGCCCCTCATCGCCGAGCCGAGCTCCTGCGCCAGTACGATGAAACAGAGCTTGACGTTCACGTTTCTTTCCACCAGGTCCGAAGCTTCCTCGACGAGATCGATCATCGACTCAAGCCGCGCCTGCGGCAGTCGCTGACAAAAACTGTGGATCGATTCGATCTGGTCTAGATTTACTACGAGCGTTTTGTCTCCCGTCGATCGGTACAACAGTAGATCGCGCAGCCAGCCGAGGATGAGCTGCAGGAAAAACTTGAGGGGATCGCGCCCCATCCGTTGAAGCCTCTCGGCGTGATCTACAACCTGCACGCCGTCTCCAGTGTAGGCCGCCCGCATAAACTCCAAAACCGCGCTCCGCGTGCTGAAGAGTTCCTCGCTTGACGCCAGATCCACTGCGCGGCTGTACGAACCATCTGCCATGCGAGCCACCGCCTTCGCGGTCGAGCTTGGAAGATTTAGCCGCTCAGCGATAGCCGAAGCTATTTCTTCGTCCGGAAGGCGGTCGAAACGCAGCATCTGACACCGAGACCGGACCGTCGGCAACAATCGGTTTGGCCTGTCGCTCGTCAGGACGAAAACCGTCTTGCTCCCGGGCTCTTCCAGCAATTTCAAAAAAGCGTTCGCCGCTTCGGTGCGCAGTCGATCCGCATCGGTCAGAATGGCCACTTTATATCCCCCTTCGACCGGTTTGAAACTCATCTCACGACGCAGGTCCTTGCCGATCGTATCCACACTGTACATGACCTGCTTATTGGACGTACCGCCGATCGAATCCAGGTTCGGCCTTCGTTCGAAGTCCACGGTTGCGTAGGGATCACCGGCCAGAAGCTGGAGCCGTTCTGAGATCGCCTCCACAGGCGTGTCTTTGGGGACCGGCATCATGAGTTTGACGTCCGGGTGTCCCAGACGGCGTACACGAATGCAGGCACTACATCTGCCGCAGCTCATCCCTTCAAAAGGCGACGAGCACAGCAGCGCGGCGGCCAGTTCGATAGCTACGGCTCTCTTCCCGACTCCGTCAGGTCCGTAGAATAGATATGCATGCGGTACACGGTTCGATCCGACCGCTCCAGCGATCGTTTGCAACACTCGTTTCTGGCCGATTACGACTGTTTCTGGCATGCTTGATCAGACGATGAAAAACCTTCGCGGATCCCGAAAAACTGTTGTTCTACAGGAACCCGTCTGGGTTTGATCGGATAGATATGATGGCCTTCTCGCCTGAACCGAATCCGTTTGCAAAATTGCCCCGTTGCATACCACAGATTCGAATACGCGTTGAATCGAGGCTGTGATTGTGGTATTTTTGCTGCCTGCGTCGTAAATCGATGCGGACGGACGCTCCCCGCGGACGATAGACTGCACTATGGCGAGGTAGCTCAGAAGGTTAGAGCGTCGGATTCATAACCCGAAGGTCGGCGGTTCAATTCCGCCTCTCGCCACGATGAGCCCTTCTGATTGTCAAATCAGGGGGCTTATTTCTGTTTGAGCGTTCAATGTGTCCAACGACTCTGTACAAATTTCTGTACAGCCATAGCCTGTGAAAATGAACCGGTTATTGGTTGGTAATACCAAAATCTAGTCGACACAGCAATGGATTTCTAGTCGGCTTTAAAGCTCTCAGCAATCAGGTTGGCGCTATGGAGGAGCACCGCGCACACGTCAACTCTTGTGAAATGATGACCCCTTCGTCCAAAAGGAATCCCTTGCACCCCATGCAAGTGCGCTACCGGACTGAATCGCCCTTGAATGCCTTTAATGGGCGTTATCAGTTTGCCTACTTAGGGTTTTAGAGCAAATATAGAACAGTACTTGGGCCTGACTCCCCAAGACATGGT
>JACZYK010000112.1 GCA_022571135.1 Bacteroidota bacterium | reverse complement strand
TTTTGTGTCCGCACCATGTATGCGATGAAGTTCCCTCGGTAGCCCCGACGAGCAAGCCTTCTCTTGAGGCGTCGCCCCCGTGGTCTGAGGTTCGAGTACAGATTCAATAGTGCTTGGCGCCTGAAAGGTGTAACGCCTATAACACCAGATTTCTTTCTGGCTCGTCTCTCTCGTCTTTGGCGAATGAGAGCGGCCTGCAAGCCTCTACGGACCTTACGCCGATACCTTACTATCGAGGAAGGTCGTATCGATACGGTACTGGTGTGCTTTCCTGATATGTTTGGTCGCCTGATTGGCAAGCGCTTTCAAGCGCGCTTTTTCGTAAGTGATGCTCACCTGGAAACCCACGCGTGCGATTATCTGCTTGCGGATGATATCGACATGGAGCCGGTTCCCGGGTACAAAGCCGCCAGTTGGGAGCGCGGGTACGGCGATTTCGTAATGAAGCCCGATTTGTCCACGCTTCGTTTTACGCCATGGCTTGAGGGAACGGCAGTCGTATTGTGCGACGTGCTGGACCATCACGGTGAGCCCGTCACCCACAGCCCTCGCGCCATCTTGAGGCGTCAGGTCGATCGCTTGCGCGAACGCAGCCTGGTGGCTATGACCGCATCAGAATTGGAGTTCTACCTTTTCGACGAAACCTACCGCGAAATCAGTGAGCGGGATTTTTACAAACCGAAGACCGCGGGCACCTATATCCAAGATTACCACATCTTTCAGACTACGAAAGAAGAGCCGGTTCTCAGGGCCATGCGTAAAGCTTTGGAAGAGGCCGGTATACCCGTAGAAAACTCGAAGGGAGAGTGGGGACCCGGCCAGGAAGAGCTGAACATCCGGTATACCGATGCGCTGCGAATGGCGGACGGCCATGTGATAATGAAGAATGCGATGAAGGAGATCGCGCACGCGAAAGAGCGGGCTATCACTTTCATGGCAAAATGGCGCTTCGATCTCGCAGGCAGCAGCTGTCATGTGCACCTTTCCCTGCAGGATCTGGAGACCGGAAAGAGCGCATTTTACGACCCGGACGCGCCGCACGGCATGTCGATGCTCATGCGTCATTTTGTAGCGGGCCAGCTCATCCACGCAAGGGAAATCACCTACTTCCTGGCGCCCTTCATTAATTCCTACAAGCGGTTCCAGGCCAGAACGTTCGCCCCGACCAAGGCGATCTGGTCGTGCGATAACCGTACAGCCGGTTTTCGCCTCTGCGGAGAGGGTTCTCCCTCGATTCGCTGCGAGTGCCGGATCGGTGGGGCCGATCTTAATCCGTACCTGGCATTTGCTGCTCTTATCGCAGCCGGACTCGACGGCGTTGACAACAAGCTGGAACTCGAGCCCCCTCATGAGGGCGACGCGTACGTTGGAAAGCGACTTCGTGAGATCCCCAAAACCCTGCGTGAAGCAACCACCCATTTCCGAAAGTCGAAAATGCTTCGTAACGCGTTGGGCGATGATGTGGTTGATCATTATGTACATACCGCCGAACGAGAACAGTTTGAGTACGACCGCCGCGTAACAGACTGGGAACTGCGCCGCGGTTTCGAACTAACTTGAGGCATGAAAGAGCAGATCCGATGCGTATCCCCGGTCGATGGCCGCGTGTATGCCGAGCAACCCATCGCGCGTGGTGCAGATATAGCGCGTGCGCTTCAAGCAGCGCGCGCGGCCCAGGCCCACTGGTCACGTACGCCCGTTGAGGATAGAGCGCGTCTGTGTTCTGCGGTAGTGGCCGAAATGCTGGCGATGCGTGACGAGATCGTGCCGGAACTCGCATGGCAGATGGGACGCCCGGTCCGATTTGGCGCGGGCGAACTCCACGGTTTTGAAAAGCGTGCCCGCCACATGATTGCGATCGCACAGGAAGTCCTCTTGCCCGTAACGCTACCCGAGCGCAAGGGACTCAGGCGATTCATCCGGCGCGAGCCTCTCGGCCTTCTCTTCGTGATCGCGCCCTGGAATTACCCCTACCTCACAGCCGTCAACTCCGTTATTCCGGGGCTGATGGCTGGAAACGCGGTCATCCTGAAACATGCATCTCAGACCCTCCTGGTCGGCGAGCGCTTTCAGACGGCGTGCGACCAGGCCGGGCTGCCACAGGGGCTGTTCGCAAACCTTGTGCTGTCGCATGATCAGGCAGAGCAAATACTGACCGATGGGCTTGTGGACAGGGTACATTTCACCGGTTCGGTGGCGTCCGGTCGGTCGGTGGAGCAAGCGACTGGTGGAGCGTTCGTGGGAGTTGGTCTAGAGCTCGGAGGTAAGGATCCGGCATACGTGAGAGCAGACGCGGACATGGAATACGCTGTAGAGCAACTCGTGGATGGCGCCTTTTTCAATTCGGGCCAGAGCTGTTGTGGCGTGGAACGAATCTACGTAAATGAAAAAGTATTTCACCAGTTTGTCGACGCCTTTGTTGAGGCGGCGTACACGTATGTACTCGACGATCCGCTGAAATCCGAGACGACGCTGGGCCCCATGATTTCGCCTGCAGCTGCCGATTTCGTGCGTCGACAGATTTCGGATGCCGAAGCGCAGGGTGCCCGCGCGCTGATCGACGTGTCACGATGGGAACGGGATGCACCCGGCTCTGCTTACATGGCTCCCCAGGTGGTCGTCGATGTTGACCACGGGATGTCCCTGATGCGCGACGAGTCATTCGGCCCGGTCGTGGGCATTATGCCGGTGACCGGAGATGAGGAGGCGATTGGTCTGATGAACGACAGCGCCTTTGGTCTCACGGCGTCCATCTGGACGAGTGACCTTGATGCAGCCCAGCGCATTGGTAATGACGTCGAAACGGGTACCGTCTACATGAACCGATGCGACTACCTCGATCCAGCGCTTGCCTGGACGGGCGTCAAGAATACAGGCCGGGGAGCCACGCTCTCTGAAATCGGGTACGAAAGCCTTACTCGACCCAAATCGTATTACCTGCGCTACGGATGATTAATGTCAACTGGTCTTATCCAACAGCCATCCGGTTTGGCGCCGGGCGTATAAACGAGCTGGGCGACGCCTGCTCCGCGGCAGGTATCAAGAATCCTCTCTTTGTGACGGACGAGGGCCTTGTCGACCTTCCGATTACCGTTTCGGCCCTCGACGCTGTCAGGACCGCTGGATTCGAGGTGACTTTATTCTCAGATGTTCGTCCCAATCCGACCGAAACCAATGTATCTCGCGGTGTGGAAGTCTACCGTGCTTCCGGTTGTGATGGTGTGATTGCCTTCGGCGGGGGTAGCGCCCTGGACACCGGCAAGTGTGTCGCTTTCATGCAGGGGCAGCGGAGGCCCATCTGGGATTTTGAAGACATCGGCGACCAGTGGACGCGTGCCGACACGGCTGCTATTGCGCCGGTCGTGGCCGTTCCGACGACGGCAGGTACAGGATCAGAGGTAGGCCGGGCTGGTGTAATAACGAACGAGGCGACCCGTGAAAAGAAGATCATTTTTCATCCGAAGATGCTGCCCGCCGTCGTCATTGCCGATCCGGAGCTGACCATCGGATTACCCCCATCCCTTACCGCGGGTGTCGGAATGGATGCGCTTGCACACTGCCTGGAGGCCTTCTGCGCCCCAACGTTTCACCCCATGTCAGACGGTATCGCGCTGGAAGGTATGCGCCTGGCAGCGAGCGGTCTGACCCGGGTTGTCGCTGACGGCGAGGACCTGGAAGCCCGCTCCATGATGATGGTGGCTGCTTCGATGGGGGCTGTTGCCTTCCAGAAGGGACTCGGTGCGATACATTCTCTGTCTCATCCTGTTGGAGCCCTGTACGATACTCATCACGGGATGACGAATGGTGTATTCATGCCGTACGTACTCCTCTTTAATCGAGAAGGAATTACGACTCGCATCGATGATATCTGTGCGGCACTCGGAATCGCATCCGGCTTCGATTGCATGATGAACTGGACGCTGCGTCTTCGCGAAGCCATCGGGGTGCCGCATACGATCGCCGAGTTGGGTGTGGATGATACGCATGCCGACCTCATCGCGGAGCGCGCCGTTGCAGATCCGAGCACGGCAACCAATCCGGTGGAGCTGACCATCGAAGGAGCCCGGCGGATTTTCGATGCCGCCCTGAGCGGCGATCTTCACTCCGCAATCAGCTAAGCCGGATTGCTCCAGAGCGGGTCCCATGAAAATAACCCCGAGCCTGTGAGGCCTCAGGGCTTAAGCTGTTGCCCTACAAGGATTCGAACCTTGAACCTCCTGATCCAGAGTCAGACGCTCTGCCAATTGAGCTATAGGGCATTATTTATCAGGGGGCCAAAATTACGATCTCTCCGTGCCGTTTTCCAAAAGACCGGAGAGGATGCATGCTCCGAACGGCGTCTTCTAAGAGTCTTGACCTGCCGGTCGTGCATTTTCATCCTCGACCCGAGCACCGTCAACCTCATCAGCGGTGACGCCCCGCCACTCGGCCACTTTTAGAATAATCATCCGCCTGACGTGTTCGGTCAACTCTGCGGCGTTATCGCCAAGTGAAGCTGGGTCGACTGCGTCGAAGACATGCAGTCGAATCCAGCATTTCCGTCCAAACTTCCAGGATTTCCTTGGCAGAGCCGAGAAGGTTCCATCAACCGCGAGCGGGAGTACCTGCACCCCTTCCCTGACTGCGAGCTTGAACGGTCCGTCCGAAAACGCCTGTATCTTTCCGTTCGGTGATCGAGTGCCCTCCGGCATGATCAGAACGGAAATCCGATTGCGAAGTCGTTTCTTTGCTTCGATGAACACCTGGGCACGGCTCCGCAGGCTTTCCCGCCGGACCGGAATGTCTCCTGACGCTTTCAGCATCCAGCCAAGGACAGGTAGGTCGAAAAGGGATGCTTTCGTCACCCACTTCATGTCCCAGGGGAGATTGCTGAGGACAGGGATATCCGCGAGTGACTGGTGGTTGCAGACGACGACGAAGGGTTGCCGGACATTTTCAGGGTATGAGCCTGAGATGGTCACATGCCATACAGGATTTGCCCGGGTAATCGCCGAGCCCATTCGCCTGAACCAGCGGCCGGTCCGGTATCGACCCGGGTCCCGATCAAACAGGCGAACGAAACCGATGATGGGTAGCCACAGGATGAGGATGGCGCCAAACGAAAACCAGGTCCATATGGACCGGAGAACTGTCATCAGTCGTAATCCTCCCGTAAGGGGAACGGTTTGTGTTGCAGCCGGCGGTCGGCGTCTTGGTCCGGTACAGATCGAACCGTCAGGAAACGGGTTGGATCCCGCAGCCGATCCCGACGGATTCCAATTCAAACGATCTTCAGTCGACGACCATGCCGGTCCGGTTTTTGATGGTCGTTTTGTAGATTCCACGGTATTCTTCCAATCATCACCCATCCACGTGGCAGAATATTTAGACCCTGGATACAGTGGCGGGGCGTTCCGGCTTTTCGGTACGTCGCATCTGGTGACGATCCTCTTCTTCGCCGTTATCGGCCTTTTTCTCATCAGAGCCGGACAGCGGGGAGACGAAAAGCTTCGAAGCACCGTCCGTTATGGCCTTGCTGCCGTCCTCCTCGTCAACGAATTGAGCTGGCACATCTGGACTGCCGTCTACGGATCCTGGGTAATTCAGACGATGCTTCCCCTGCACATGTGCAGCATCATGATCTGGATCGCAGCCGCCGTTCTCGTGGTCGAGCGCCGCTCGCTCTACCCCCTCCTTTACTTTTTTGGCTTCGCCGGTGCGATGCAGGCACTCATTACCCCGGGCGCCGGTCTTTTCGGCTACCCCCACTTCCGCTTCTTTCAGACGATGATCGCTCACGGTGCACTGGCTCATTGCAGGTCTCTGGGTTGTCATGATCGAAAAATATCGTCCCACTTCTCGAGAATTGGTCGTGCTTCTCGTCGGCCTTAATGTTTACGCCGCCATCGTCTACGGCATCAACATCGCCATCGGAAGCAATTACCTGTACGTCGTAGCGAAGCCTGAAGTAGCGTCGCTCATGGATTATTTCCCGGGATGGCCCTGGTACCTAATTCATTCATCATGGAAATCCTCGCGATAGGCATTTTCTGGCTGCTCTATCTACCGTTTGCCCGTTCACAACTGGAGCCTGTGGACTGAGAGCGTCCGTGTGGCTCATATCAGATAGCGGTGCGACTTCAGCTAAAAGAAAACGCCGCTAGGCAGATACCGAACGGGACTTCTCGACGACTTAGAGAGGATCTTCAATAGGCCCGGAAACAAAAAAGGCCAGCGCCCTCGGGAGCCGGCCTTCTGTCCGGAGCTACAGTTGGTTGAGCGAGGTTCGAGCCGTGAGTGAACCGTCCGGGCGTACTTCGAGATCGACTCCGTCGGAGCTCCTTGCAGGAACGCCGCCTGGCCCGAGTACGATTTCAAGATTACCGTTAGGTCCTGCGACTTTGATTGTGATCGCTTCGATGGCCGGAACGACCGTTGAGAGGGGTGGTATATCTTCGACTGCCCGGAAGGTGAATTCCGTAATTCCGGGTCCTCTTAATACGTGTTCGTACGAGACTCCGCCAAGGAACGCAGTATCGGCGAGGCGAATATCGATGCTACCCACACCCTTCACCGCCCGCCCTTCTACGATCACGATGATCGACGTGCCTTCAGCAAGCGGATTTCCGTTCTGATCGACGACCGTCAGTGTATACGTCTGATTCAGCAAAGCGATCGCAGGAGAGAGGGTGATATACGGAACGCCCGAGAAAACCACCGGGGTCGATCCGGATACTTCGGTCTGCGCATCGTCGGCGGTGCGCGCCGTGATGAGTGCAATCCCGTCAGAGGGAAGAGGATTGGCTGAAATCAGATCGACGGTCCCGCCACCGCTCTCGTTTGTAACGGTGGAGCCTTCAATCACTCCGTGAGTGCTCGAGAAGTACACGGATGTCCCTATGCGAACCGGGTTCGAAAATTTGTCGCCGACAATGATATTGATCGGATTAATTAGACCGAAAGAAAGCAGGCCCGGGAAATTGAAACGGGCAGGACCAATCGTGAAGTGGCCCTGATCCGGAAGTCCACCGTGTATGGTCACGGCAACCGGAAGGGATCTAATGGTTCTCCCGTCGACGGACGTTTCGGCGATAATCTGTACGATGCCCGCCTTTGTTCCACTGGACAGGTTTACGATGACAACTCCGTTGTTGTCCGTCGAGGCCTCGGTAGGGGCGAGGAACTCGCCGCCACCGGGCTGCACGCCAAAACTGAATCTCACGAACGCGGATTTGTCAAGGATGACAGGGCGGCCCACGGAGTCGGCGAGTTGGAATTCTATCGTCGCCACTTCTTTCGACCCGCTTTCCCGAACGCCGATAATGGCCGCCGACTGCTTCAGGAGGAGAATATTCGATGCGGTCCCTGATTCGGACTCTTCGCCCGCCTGTTGCTTCAGACGCAGTATAGGCACTGCGATCACCCGACCGGCCAGGGCCAGGACCGTCACGGACGCATCGGAAAAGCCGTCCTTGCTGGCCATGATCTGAAGGTCCATCGTGCTGTCGATTTCAACAGCAAGTTCGTAACGGCCTTCCGAATCTACCTCGAACAGTAGATCGAACGGAAGAATCCGGATAAAGGCCGATTCCACCGGATTGTTTGTCTCTAAGTTGAGAACCTGACCGGTAAGCGTAACGATACCCTTTTCATCGTTTTCGTCGCTCGAAAACGCGTCACAGCCGGCCATAAGCAGGGACCCGGTTCCTGCCACAAAAAGGCTGATAACAAGTCGATAAAGAGCGGTTTTCATGTCCTTTCGATGCCCACTTCTATAGTTATCGTCAGTATCGTCTCTGGGAGCAGATGCTTAAGCTGGCGATTGACACTCGATCGGGCCGATAAACGGGCAGGTATTCACGACGCTCGAAAGCGAAAAGCGGCTACCGCTTCGTAGCTCTGGGAGAGGCGCGCACCGCTGGCCC
>JACZYK010000111.1 GCA_022571135.1 Bacteroidota bacterium | reverse complement strand
CGGTCGCAGATAATGCCCTTGTAGCGTATGCGTTTGTATTTACCGCAATGACACTCCCAGTCCTTTACCGGGCCAAAGATTTTCTCGCAGAAGAGACCGTCCTTTTCCGGTTTGAACGAACGATAGTTGATCGTCTCCGGCTTCAATACCTCTCCATAGGAGCGTTCAAGAATCGATTCCGGAGAAGCGAGACTTATGGTGATAGCGCTGAAGTTCTTCTTGATCTTCTGAGTTTTTCCGTACGGCATATTCAAAAGCGTCGTTTAAACATCCTGTCGATGAGCATCGGGGGCTCCCGGTGAGGGCCGGGCTCCGACACGCGATCAGTCCAAATTGATTTCGAGGCCCAGGCCCTGCAGTTCTCGGATGAGCACATTGAAACTCTCAGGTGTACCCGCTTCCGGCATAACATCGCCCTTCACGATAGCCTCGTAAGCTTTCGAGCGCCCCTGCACGTCGTCCGACTTATACGTGAGCATTTCCTGAAGCACACTCGATGCCCCATATGCGTAGAGAGCCCAAACTTCCATCTCTCCGAGGCGCTGGCCACCAAACTGAGCCTTACCACCGAGCGGCTGTTGGGTGATGAGGCTGTATGGTCCGATCGACCGGGCGTGGATCTTGTTCTCGACGAGGTGGCTGAGCTTCAGCATGTAAATGTAACCGACCGTGGTCTCCTGGTCGAACGCGGTACCCGTCCGACCGTCGTATAGCTGCGTGCGGCCATCCACCGGCAGACCGGCCTCTTCCAATTTCTGAGCCACATCGTCAACCGTAGCCCCATCGAAAATCGGTGTCGCAAAATTCGTCCCGAGTTGCTTCCCCGCCCAACCGAGAAGGGTCTCGTAGATCTGCCCTAGATTCATTCGTGACGGCACACCGAGCGGATTCAGAACGATGTCGACCGGGGTTCCGTCTTCGAGGAAAGGCATATCCTCGACAGGAACGATCTTCGCGACGACACCTTTGTTTCCATGGCGCCCGGCCATCTTGTCCCCGACTTGAATCTTCCGCTTCTTTGCTACATAGACTTTCGCCAGCTGCACGATTCCCGGCGGCAACTCATCACCCATTTGAACGCGGTGCTTATCCCTCTTGGCGTTGCCGTCGATCCTCTTATGTTGCTTCTCGTAGTTACGAATGAGCTGTTTGATCTTGGCGTTCAGGTCTTCGTCGTCGGTAAAAGCCACGCGAGGGTCCAGATCCAGAGGAGAAACATCTACAAATGCCTCTTTCTTGATCTTGGCCCCTTGCGAGAGCAACACCATCCCGCGACGATCGACAAAATCCTTGGCCTTCTTGCCTTCGAGAAGCGTGTTGAACTTTGCCCAGAAACTCTCGTTGAGCTCCTTCATCCCGAGTTCGAAATCGTGCTCGATCTCGGCGAGACGCTTTTGTTCTTCTTTCTTGGTCGCGGGATCGAGCTTGCGTCGGCTGAACAGCTTCGTATCGATGACCACACCCTTCATTCCGGGAGGTGCTTTCAGCGAGGCGTCTTTTACGTCCCCCGCCTTATCACCGAAAATGGCTCGAAGAAGTTTTTCTTCGGGCGTCGGGTCCGATTCTCCTTTCGGGGTAATCTTGCCGACGATAATGTCCCCGGCCTTCACTTCGGCTCCGATCCTGATAATTCCGCGTTCGTCGAGGTCTTTCGTCGCCTCTTCGGATACGTTCGGTATCTCACGTGTCAGCTCCTCTTCGCCCCGCTTCGTATCACGGACCTGAAGTTCAAACTCCTCGATATGCAGAGACGTGTAGATATCGTCCGAGACCAGACGTTCGGAGATGACTATAGCGTCCTCAAAGTTGTACCCGCGCCAGGGCATGAACGCAACCAATATGTTCTTTCCCAGCGCCAACTCGCCCTTATCGGTCGAGAAACCGTCGGTTAAAATATCTCCAGCTTTGACCTTCTGCCCGACCTTTACAATCGGATGCTGGTTGACACATGTATCCTGGTTCGTACGACGAAACTTTGTCAGTTCACTCGTTTCGACAGGATCGTCGAACGATAGCATCTCGTCGTCGGCTGAACGATGCTGACGAATGGTGATCTTCCTAGCATCGACGTATTCAACGACGCCGTCTTTTTCTGCTACGAGGACAGCGCGGGAATCCCGGGCTACGCGGTTTTCCAGGCCCGTCCCAACGATGGGTGCTTCGGCCCGAAGAAGGGGTACAGCCTGACGTTGCATATTAGAACCCATCAGAGCACGGTTAGCGTCGTCGTGCTCGAGGAACGGGATAAGGCTGGCAGCAGGCGACACAATCTGGTTCGGGCTGATGTCCATGTAGTGCACTTTTTTCGCCTCAACGACCGGGAAATCACCGCGATGACGGCTCTTGACGTATTCGTTTACGAACTTACCCTTCGAGTCGAGCGGGGCGTTCGCCTGGGCGATGACGACGCTGTCCTCTTCTTCCGCGGTCAGGTACTTTATTCTCTTGGAGACTTTCCCCTTCGTGACAATTCGGTAGGGGGTCTCTATAAATCCGTATGCGTTAATGCGGGCGTGCACGCAAAGAGATGAAATCAGACCGATGTTGGGGCCTTCAGGCGTCTCAATCGGGCAGAGCCGGCCGTAGTGGGTGTAGTGAACGTCACGAACTTCGAAGCCGGCACGCTCGCGCGTAAGACCTCCCGGTCCGAGCGCCGACATGCGTCGCTTATGCGTCAGCTCCGCCAGCGGATTCGTCTGATCCATAAACTGACTGAGCTGATTCGTTCCAAAAAACGTATTAATCACACTCGAAACCGTACGAGCATTCACCAGATCCTGCGGCGTGAATTTCTCCGCATCCCGCAAATTCATACGCTCCTTAATGGTCCTCGCCATCCGAGCCAATCCCAGCGAAAACTGCGCCGCCAACTGTTCGCCCACCGAGCGGACGCGACGATTGCCCAGATGGTCGATATCGTCAACGGTGCTTCGACCGTTCTGAAGCATGATCAGTTCGGTGATGATCGCAATAATGTCGGCGCGCGTCAGTGTGAGACGATCCAGGGATTCATTCAGACGAAGACGGGAATTGATGCGATAACGACCCACTTCGCCCAAGTCGTAGCGCTTCTCGCTGAAGAACAAACGATCGAGAACACCACGTGCGGTCTCTATGTCGGGCGCCTCCGTGCCGCGGAGTTGTAGATAGAGGTACTCGAGCGCCTCCTCCTCCGAGTGCGTGGGATCCCGCTTAATCGTATTAAGCAGCGTTGTTTTGTCGAGTGTGTCCTCTTCCGTCTGCTCACGAATCAGATAGACCGTCTTTATCTCGGCTTCCTTGAGCTTGTCGTAGTCTTCTTCGGCCAGCTCGTGCTGAGCGGGAAGAATGATTTCGCGCTCCTTCCTCTCGTCCAGAACTTCGCCCGTATCCTCATCGACAACTTCGGTCATCCGTTCGACGGAGACTGTCGCTGCGAGCTTGCGGCCGACTAATTTGGCCCAGCTCCGCTTCGTCTTGATCTCGACCGTGTCGGCGAGGTCAAACAGCTTAACTATTTCTCCGTTGGATGAATACCCGAGAGCCCGAAGCAACGTCGTCACCGGGAGCTTTTTCTTACGGTCGATATACGCCCACATCAGGTTGCTTACATCCGTAGAAAACTCGATCCACGAGCCCCGGAATGGAATGACGCGCGCCGAGTACAGCTCGGTGCCGTTCGGATGGACGCTCTGACCGAAAAAGACGCCGGGGCTTCGATGCAGCTGGGATACGACGACACGTTCGGCGCCGTTGATTACGAACGTCCCTCGATCGGTCATGAACGGCAGATTACCCAGGTAGACCTCCTGTTCGACGGCTTCTTCTGCTTCGTCCTCGTCTTCGTCTTCCTTGCTCGACAGACGCAGTTTTGCCTTCAGCGGGACTGAAAAACTGAGACCCTGGGCGATACACTCCTCAACAGTATGCTTCGGGGAATCGAGCGTGTAGTGGATAAACTCCAGTGTATACCGCTCCCGGGTATCATGGATGGGAAAGTGATCCTCGAAAACCGCCTGTAGACCAACAGAGGTTCGCTCTTCGGGCGGAATGTAGTCCTGCACGAAGTCATGAAACGACTTGAGCTGAACGTCGAGAAAATCCGGATAGTCCTTGATGGAAGGGATACGCGAAAAACTGCTGCGTTCCTTACGACCTTTGACACTGGGCATAATTCAGGCGATTTCCTTGATTAATAACGAAAAGTGGCTCCACGGCATGATCCGGCCACTTCCGGGTTGCTGCTCTGGTATCCCTCGATGATGCACCGAAGGCCGACCCCATAAATGAGATCGGCCGTACTACTCGGTGCTGGAAATACCCTTGACAGCATGCGCGAGGTCCTACTTGAGTTCAACCCCTGCGCCTGCGTCCTCCAATTTGGCTTTGATCTTTTCAGCCTCATCTTTGGAAACAGCTTCTTTCACGGTGCTCGGGGCCGTGTCGACCAACTCCTTGGCCTCTTTCAGCCCCAGACCTGTAAGAGCACGGACTTCCTTGATAACATTGATCTTCTTGTCGCCGATCGACGCAAGAACAACGTCAAACTCGGTCTTCTCCTCGGCAGCGACGGCTCCATCGCCACCGGCCGGACCCGCTACTGCAACAGCTGCAGCAGCCGGTTTGATACCGTACTCATCTTCGAGAAGCGTGGCCAGTTCGCTGGCCTCTTTGATGGTCAGGTTGACCAGCGATTCGGCGATTTTCTTTATGTCAGACATTCTATCCTCGTGATTCCTGCAACGGTCTTCGCCCGGAAGAGCTGCGTTGCTGTTTAAGGGTTAGGTTTATTTTATTTTTCTAAAGCCTGCCGCATCGATCTCAGACGTGTTCGCCTGAAATCCCGGCAAGCTTCCCGTTTTCTCGTTCGGAGATCGTCCGGATGGCACCGAGTAGATTTTCTCCCTGAGCCTGCAATCCGCCTACGACATGGATCATCGGAGCCATGAGCACCGAGATAATCTCGCCAAGAAGCTCAGTCCGGGATTTCAGTTTGGCCAGAGCCTCGAGCCCGTCTTCGTGATAGACCGCACCTTCCACGTGGGCTCCCTTGAGCGAGGGAAGCTCGGTCTTCATGTCGTTCAGAAACTTCTTGATCACACGGGCCGGGGCTGATGGCTCTTCGGAGAAGGCCACAGCCGTGGGGCCTTCCAGATGGTCGTACAGATCGTCGTATCCGCCGATCCGGGCCATCGCGAGCTTCAGAAGCGTATTCTTGACAACTTTGTACTCGACACCAGCCTCGCGAAATTTCGTGCGGAGCTTGTTTGCCTGCTCGACCGTAAGTCCTGAAAAATTAGTCAGATAGATGGTAGGCGACTGCTCGAGCTTCTGAGCGATAGCGTCAACTGCTGCTACCTTCTGCGCTTTGGTCATTGCCATGATTCTTCCTCACATTTCGTCCCCACATGGCTGCGGGGTACAGTAAGCAGTTACGCATGCTATCGCAGTGCCGCCAGTACTTCCCCACGATCGAGACGGATGCCGGGACCCATCGTCGAGGAAAGTGTGATCGAGCGGACATAGGTCCCTTTCGCGGCCGCGGGCCGCAAACGGACCACCTCTCTCAGAAAAGCTTCCGCATTGTCACGGAGTTGCTCCTCCGAGAATGAGGCCTTTCCGATAGCCGAGTGTAGGTTTCCGAATTTGTCTACTCGGAAATCAATCTTGCCGGCTTTTACTTCCTTTACAGCCTGTGCTACGTCCATCGTTACGGTCCCGCTCTTGGGGTTCGGCATCAGACCTCGCGGGCCGAGTACGCGTCCGAGTCGTCCGACCTTGGCCATAACGTCCGGTGTGGCGATCAACACGTCGAAGTCGGTCCATCCTTTCTTCTGGATTTTCTCTACGTAGTCGTCCAGACCCACGTAGTCGGCTCCGGCTTCGAGGGCTTCCGCCTGTTCGCTCTCGTTTGCAAGGACCAGGACGCGGACTTCCTTGCCGGTTCCGTGTGGGAGCGCCACGGTCCCACGAACCATCTGATCCGCATGACGGGGGTCTACTCCGAGTCTTACGTCGATATCGATTGATTCGTCGAATTTGGCCGAAGCGGTCTTCTTGAGCATCTCCACGGCCAGATCCATCGAAAGGGGGCCGTTGTTTGAATCAACGAGTTCGCGTAATTCGCGATATCGCCTTCCTTTTTTTCCCATGTTCAAAACGATCTTTGCGGTACTAACGCCCTCGCTTTTTTACGCGTTGAGCTCCCGCCGGTGCTTCGTTCTTATTCTTGGACGAGTGCACACAACCACACCCGTCGTTAAACTTTCGTCCGATTGTTTTTTCAGGCGGGTCTACCATTAACCTCGATACCCATCGACCGGGCCGTGCCTGCGATCATGGCGGCGCCTGCTTCCAGATCATTGGCGTTGAGATCTTCCATTTTCTGCTCAGCGATATTCCGGCACTGCTGCCACGTCACCGTGCCAACATGCTCGCGAAGAGGATCGGCAGCCCCTGATTTGATCCGTGCGGCAGTTTTGAGAAGTACCGCTGCCGGAGGACTCTTCACGATGAAGGTGAAGGACTTGTCGGCGTAGACAGTAATTACGACCGGTAGAATCAAGCCCATTCTGTCCTGCGTGGCAGCATTAAACTGCTTGCAGAATTCCATGATGTTTACACCTTGCTGTCCCAGGGCCGGTCCAATCGGAGGTGCTGGATTGGCCTGACCGGCTCTTATCTGGAGCTTGATGTAGCCGTCAATCTTTTTAGCCATGCTTTCGCGCGGTTCGAACGCCTTTGCAATCGGCTCCCGCTATCTAAAATCCTTAAATGTACTAGCCTATGTGTAATGACCGATACAAACTGAGGTTCCCGTATAATTCGGCAATTGATCAAGTCAACGTGAAGAAATTTGCGGCGTTGCTACGCTTCTATTCTTCGTGTTCGATCTGCAGGTAATCGAGTTCAAGTGGCGTCTTCCTTCCAAAAATGGAGACCATCACTTTGACCTTCATCTTGTCCGGATAGACTTCTTCGACGAGGCCGTTGAAATTGTTGAACGGACCGTCCACCACTTTGACCGCATCTCCGTATCGGAATGGAATCTCCGGCTGCTCGCCTGCTTCCCGTGCCTCGTCGATCTTTCCGAGGATTCGATTAACCTCGTCAGGACGTAAAGACGTAGGTTGATCCCCCGTTGTCAGAAATCCGACGACAGACGGTATTCCGGAGATTACGTGCATCAGTTCCTTGTCAAGGAGCGCGTTGATCATCAGATATCCGGGGAAAAACGTCTTTTCCCGGGTCCGCTTCTTACCGCCGCGCATCTCGAATACCGTCTCGGTCGGTATCATGATCTCGGCCAACTTGTCTTCGAGACCGAGCCGCTCGATCTCCTGCTCCAGATATCCCTTGACCTTCTTCTCGTGACCTGAGAAAGTCCTGAGTACATACCATTTCAGGATAGTTTGGCCCTTTGGCGTCTCCATTTCGTCTACTCCTACTCAGGCGATCTGGCCTGTTATTGGATGAACTATCCGTAAATGACTTCGAGAACGGTGCTTATCACGCGGTCCGTAACGAAAATGAACAGGGATATGACAACGGTTGTGAGAATCGTGATGAGCGTATTACTGATGAGTTCGGACCGGGTCGGCCAACTCACCTTTCGCATCTCTTTCCCGACTTCTTCCAGGTAGGTTTGGATTTTGATCATTCTTCTCTTTTCTGTGTTCTAGCTCCGCTATCCGGGCTCGTGCAGATACGGTGCCCCATCGCACGGGCGGCAGGACTCGAACCTGCAGCCTGCGGTTTTGGAGACCGCTGCTCTGCCAATTGAGCTACGCCCGTAGTTGCCGTTCTGCGATCCGAGAGTAGCGTACTGCAGGAATCGATCCCCGGTTCCCAGAGGCGGCATTCCAATCCATTCGCAGTCCGGTCGAATTTATTTGAGTGAGCATCAGTCGAGGATTTTCGATACGACGCCGGCGCCTACCGTGCGTCCGCCCTCGCGGATCGCGAAACGAAGGC
>JACZYK010000110.1 GCA_022571135.1 Bacteroidota bacterium | reverse complement strand
CTCGCGGACCGCTACACCATCGAGCACGAACTCGGCGCCGGGGGGATGGCCACGGTCTACCTGGCCGAGGATCTGAAACACCATCGCAAGGTGGCGATCAAGGTCCTGCGCCCCGAACTCGCGGCCACCATCGGCACCGACCGATTCCTGAAGGAGATCCAGGTCGCAGCCCGGCTCAACCATCCCCACATCCTGGCCCTGCATGACTCGGGTGATGCCGCCGGGTACCTGTACTACGTGATGCCCGTGGCGGACGGGGAGTCGTTGCGGGACCGAATGAACCAGGAGCGGCAACTCCCGATGGACGAGGCGATCAGGATTACGCGGGAGGTCGCCGCGGCGCTGGACTACGCGCATCGACACGGGGTGATCCACCGCGATATCAAACCCGAAAACGTGTTGTTGCACGAAGGCGTGGCAATGGTGACCGACTTCGGGATTGCGCTTGCGGTCAGTGAAGCGGGCGGGACGCGATTGACCGAGACGGGATTTTTGCTGGGCACGCCGCACTACATGAGCCCGGAACAATCGATGGGCGAGCGCGAACTCGACGCGCGGAGCGACGTGTATGCGCTCGGTTGCGTGCTCTTCGAGATGCTCGCGGGTGAACCGCCCTTTACCGGCAACACCGCGCAATCGATCGTCGCCAAACGGATCACCGAGTCGCCGCCGAGCGTCTCGACGCTGCGCGACACGGTGCCTCCGTGGCTCAATGCCTGTGTGACCCGGGCGCTGGCTCGAGCGCCGGCCGATCGATTTGATTCGGCGGCGGATTTCGCTGCCGCGTTGACGCCGGCGCAGACGAACCTGATGCCGTCGGCGAGCGTGTCGTCAATCCAGTATCAGCCGGTGCAAGCTGCGGCCTCGGCTGACGAGGGGAGAAGGGTAAGGTGGTGGGGCGGTGCCGCCGTGGCGGCCGTCGCGCTCCTGGCGGGCGGCCTATGGGCGTCCAGCGTGCTCGGAGGCGAGGACCGGGAGTGGGTATTGCAGGTCGCAGTCCCCGAGATCGAAGCGTTGGCCCGGGAAGGGCTCTACGACAGCGCCTGGGTTGTGGCTAGGCACGCGGCAAGGGTCGCGCCGGACGAGCCTATCCTGGAGGAAATGTGGCCGCTGATCGCCTGGACAATGGGTGCTCTCCGAACCGAGCCGTCAGGCGCCCGAGTGCTTCGAAGACCCTACGGAAGCAGCGACGACACGCCCTGGGAGCTCCTGGGTACCACACCCTTTGAGACGTTCCGCCTACCGCTCGGGAACCCGCTACTCAAGATCGAGGCCGAGGGATACCATGCTTTGTACGTGGCGCCGCTGGGTCTGGGTGCGGACGCGCTGGCCGCCTTCCCGCTCCTGACACTCGACCTTGAGGGAGAGGCCCCGGAGAACATGGTCCGGGTGCCGGGCTTGGACGTAACCATCGACGGCACCGCGCATGCACTCGAGGACTTCTACATCGACCGCTTCGAGGTGACGAACCGGGAGTTCAAAACCTTCGTCGACGCCGGCGGCTACCGAGATCCGCAGTACTGGGAGCACCCGTTCGTGCTCGACGGCCGCACCCTGTCCAGGGACGAGGCGATGGAGCGCTTCGTCGATCAGACGGGCCGCCCAGGACCCAGCACGTGGCAGGTCGCGAACTACCCGGACGGACGTGCCGATTACCCGGTCACGGGAGTCAGCTGGTACGAGGCTGCGGCCTACGCCCGGTTCGCAGGCAAATCCCTCCCATCGGTCCACCATTGGCGCCGGGCCTACGGGTCGGGGTTCTCCCTCCCATTCGTGCTTCCCCGAAGCAACTTCGCAGGCGACGGACCGGCGCCTGTGGGCGAGTACACGGGGATGGGCCCCTTCGGCACCTTCGACATGGCGGGCAACGCGCGCGAGTGGGGCTTCAACGCGGTCGGCGAAGACCGATACATGCTCGGAGGCGGATGGACCGACCCCGACTATATCGGCCTGGACGTGCTTAGCCGCCAGTATACGCAGCCGCCCTTCGATCGCTCGCCCACCAACGGAATCCGACTCGTGCGGTATCTGGAAGAAGGTCCGGGACTCCGGGCCGCGCTTGCTCCGGAGGCCGCGAGGACGGTCGTGGATTTTCGGGACACACCGCCGCTGGACAATGAAGTGTTCGAAGTCTACCGGCGCGCGTATGCCTACGACCGAGGGGAGTTGAACTCGACGGTGGAAGAAGCCGACACGTCACGTCACTGGATACGTCAACGCATCTCCTTTGACGCGGCCTACGGAGATGAACGCGTCCTTCTTTATCTCTATCTCCCACTGACGGCCACGGCCCCCCTTCAGACGGTTGTCTACTGGGGCGGCTCGCAGCAGATGATCTACACCTCGATCGACCAGACCCCCAATCTGCACCCTCACTTCATCGTACAGAGCGGCCGCGCCCTGGCGCTCCCGGTGCTGAAGGGAACGCTCGATTCGGTAGGTCCCTTTGAGAAACTGGTCCACGCGTTCGAAGGCGGACACGTCATCGTACTCGACGGGTATCGCGATCTCTCGGGGGATGGATTGCTGTTCAAAGTCCTTGTGGAAGAGGCGAATCTGAGGCAGGAGCTTCTCGTCCAGGCCTGGCAGAAGTCGGACGGCGTATTCGTAAGTATGCAGCCTTTCGGCGATCCTCTTGCCACCAGAGGCGTCCGGGAAGCGGTCCGCGCCGTTGTAAGCTGGTTGGAGACGCAGGGGCTTGAGATGAAGGAAAGCTGGATATAAAAGACCGTTGATAAATCGCGAATCTCGTCGTTGGGCTTCGTCGCTGCTCACGGTGGCGCACCCGGGTACACCTCATTCACAGCTCGTCGCCCGCCTTGATATCTGCAATTTTTCTTCCGGCCTTGTTTTCACCTTTTTTCAGCTATGGTGCCTGCTATTTTCGCCTCGGCCGGATGGTCCGCCACAGACTGACGGGCTCTTGAAAGCTGTTGTTTCCGACGGCGCTTTCGCTAAGGTCTCCCCGCCAAAGTTCGGACGCAGTAAGGGCCAGTGCCTCGCGGAGCGGATCATCTTTCGTCTGAAGCGCCGAGCCGTCGAAATGATCATCCACGAAATGCGTAGAGAATATGCCTGACGTGAAGGCTTCGTGCTCCATCACGAAACGACAGAAAGGAATGGTCGTCGGTACGCCCGCGATTTCATATTCCGAGAGCGCCCGCTTCATCCGCTCAATGGCCTCCGGACGAGTTCTACCCCATACTGTCAGCTTTGAAATCATGGGATCGTAATAGATCGGGACTTCGTCGCCCTGTTCGACGCCGGCATCGACACGCACTCCCGGTCCGTCCGGGGCTTGGTGCCTGACTAGCTTTCCGGGGCCCGGAAGGAAATTGTTGGCCGGATCTTCGGCGTATATTCTGCTCTGAATCGAGTGTCCGTTGATGGTCAAATCCTCCTGCTTCCAGGGAAGCGGGCGTCCTTCGGCTACGCGGATCTGCGCCGCGACCAGATCGAGCCCTGTAATCCATTCCGTAACGGGGTGCTCCACCTGAAGCCGTGTATTCATCTCCATGAAATAGAAATTCCGCTCGGCATCGACCAGAAATTCCACGGTGCCCGCTCCGACATATCCGCAGGACCTGGCGGTTTCGATGGCTGCCTTTCCCATGCGCTCCCTGAGGTCCGGCGTCATGATGGTGGAAGGCGCTTCTTCGATCACTTTCTGGTACCGGCGCTGAATGGAACACTCTCGCTCGAAAAGGTGAATCGTATTGCCGTACTTATCGGCGATGATCTGGAACTCGATGTGACGCGGCTGAACGATATACTTTTCAATGAACACCCTTCCGTCACCGAATGCGGCAAGGGCTTCTCTTTGTGCGGCCTGGAGCAACGACGATAACTGCTGTTTCTCCTCGACCACGCGCATCCCCTTGCCACCACCGCCGGCTGAGGCCTTGATCAAAACCGGGTACCCGATATCGAGAGCAATCTGCGCGGCCTCGTTGGCATCCTGGACGGTCTCGAGGCTGCCTGGTGCCATGGGTACGCCCGCTCTCTTCATGAGCGATCGGGCCGTTGTCTTGTCCCCCATAGCTCGAATGGAATCGGATGCCGGGCCGATGAACACAATACCTGCGCGCTCACAGGCCTCTGCGAAGTCAACGTTTTCGGAAAGGAATCCGTATCCGGGGTGCACGGCATCGGCCCCGGAAACTCGCACGGTCTCGACAATACGATCCAAATCCAGATACGATTCGGTGGAAGCCGCCGGCCCGATGTGATATGCCTCGTCCGCCATGCGGACGTGAAGAGCTGTCCTGTCTGCGTCACTAAACACCGCGACGCTCCGTATTCCCAGTTCCCGGCAGGAACGGATGACGCGGACGGCGATTTCACCACGGTTGGCAATCAGAATCTTCCGAATGGGACGTACGTCAGACATACTGTGTATCCTCCGTGGAGCACGACGTCATTATTGACTATCGTTTGGGCAGATTCCGCCCGGCGAAGGGATCGAGCCCTCGAAAAGGCGGAAGACCTGAAAATACGAGCAGTACAGGATAATATCGGTAGAGCCCATGTCTCGTCTCAAAGATTATTACGAAGTCCTCGGGGTGAAGGAGGATTCGTCGTCGACCGAGATCAAGAAGGCCTACAGAAAACTGGCGCGCGAGTACCACCCGGACCACAACCAGGATCAGCCGCACTCGGAGGAGCGCTTCAAGGAGATTCAGGAGGCGTACGAAGCCATTGGGGATCCCAAGAAGAGGAAGCGATACGACAGTGTGAGGAAGCGTCCGTTCGAGGGAGCTTTTGGAGACATGTTCACTACGAACGCAGATGGGCAGTTCTACAGGGCGCCCGACGCCACTTTCGTACGCGGGTCGCCACAGGGGGCTCAGGGCACGCCGTTCGATGACAGCGTTTTCGGGGGGCTGGGAGATCTTTTCGATTCTTTTTTCGGGGAAGTATCCGTATCCCAACCACCCGAATCGAAGCAAAAATACGACCGGAAGCGGACCGTGCGGGTCTCGTTCAAACGAATGCTTAAGGGGGGAAAAATAGAGATCAAACTGGACGAGGGAGTCATCAGTATTCCTTTTCCGAAGGGCGTCAGGGACGGATATCGGGTACGGATCAAGGGGAAAGGCGCCGGACGTCCTGACGGGAGGCGTGGCGATCTGTACGTAACGATCCGAATAATTGAACACCATGCCTTCAGGCGCGATGACCTGAATCTTCATACCGAAATCAGTGTCTCGGCAATTGAGGCAATGATCGGAGTACATCGAAGTATCCGTGGCCCTTACGGCAAGAAGCTCAAGCTTCTTATCCCCAGCGGAATTCAACCGCGAGAGATCCTTAGAATCCGGGGTCATGGAATCGACAGCGGAGAGAAAAAGGGTGATCTCTTCGTCCATGTTTCGGTCACGATACCGACTGATCTGACAGACGGGCAGCGCCGGACGCTGGAAGAGGCCGCGAAAGTGGCCGGATTGCTCTAGGCCTGCTTAATCTACAGGGCGCTTTCAGGTGGGGATAACAGGCCCTCGTAGGCGCTAAGGGCAACTATCCGGATCCGTCTTTATCCGGGTGGTTTAAGGCCGATAACGAAGAGGGATTCGTGTATCCTGCATCGTCCAGGCATCGTTCGTACACAGACATATATCATCCGTCATCCATGCGTTTTCGCGCCTTTGTCATAGTTAGTCTCCTTGCCGTTTTGCCAACTATCGGCCACGCGCAGACTCCTTACTGGGAAGCTGCTCCGGGCCCGTACGGAGGGACGATCATACCGGCTGTTGTCAGGCTGGATGACGGCTCCTTTCTAGCGGCCACCCGGGGAGGTGTCTTCCGTTCGGTTGACGATGGCCTGTTCTGGGCAGATATCAGCGACGGCCTGGTGGTCAACGACGTCAGGGCGTTGCTGGTCGAGGACACGGGAAGCGTTCTCGCGGGTACATATGGAGACGGTGTATATCGCCTGGCTTCCGGTGCGACAAGCTGGGTTAGAGTCGGATTATCGTCACAGTTTGTCACTTCGCTGGGTGAGACTTCCTCAGGAAACTTCCTCGCGGGCACGATAGCCTCGCTCTATCGGTCCGTGGACAACGGAGCCACCTGGCAGGCCAGGACCTTGGAAGGGGCCCAGGTCGAGGTGAACGCTTTTGCCTCGTCTTCAACCCATACATTCGCCGTCACGTCCAAGGGCATCTACCGCTCCGAGGACGACGGAATCACGTGGTCCTTCTCGTCGCTTGGTCTCCAGGAATTTGACGTTATTTCAGTGGCGGTGAACGAGCGGGGAAACGTTTTTGCCGGGGTGAAATCGGTCTCGGGCGGCTGTTCGATTTACAGATCGAGGGGAAGCGCCAGGTTCTGGACATGCATTCAACCACCGACCGATCCGCTCCTCGTACCCTCGATCGCCTTCGACGATGGCGGCCGTCTTTATGCCGGCGGATTTCGATCGTTGCATAGATCCGAAGACGAAGGAGACAACTGGACCAGTCATCCCGCGGGCAAATCGAGTATTAACGCTCTCGCTATTTCTGGTACGACGATGATTGCCGGAACGTACAGTTACGGAATTATCCGATCAGAAGACGAGGGTATAAGCTGGGGCCCCTCGAATGAAGGGGTATTGAGTACGGTAAGAGATCTTCTCGCCCATGATTCGGGAGTCCTCTATGTAGCGACGGACGGTGGTGTTTTCGAATCGGCGGATTTTGGATCGACATGGGCCAGAACCGGGGGGGACACCGCTCTCGTACAGCCAGTCACTTCACTCATTCTGGACGCCGAGGAGCGACTCGTTGCCGGAACGCTGAGCGGCGTGTGGCGATTTGATAGTCAGACCGGCTGGGAGGATCTCGGGACGACCGCCAGGCCGGCCATCAGGGACCTCGCACGCGCGCCGGACGGCAGCATCTGGGCCGGCTATTATGACGGCGTGTTACGGCTCGATGGTCGGACATGGACCGCCTTTCCGATTATCGGCGCGGATCAGGCCCGGAGGGACGTGGCCGCAGTCGCCGTTGGAACAGACGGGTCCGTTCTGGCAGGAACGGCCTGGGATTCGTACCGCATGGAGGCTGGAACCGCATCGTGGAATCTGATGTCCACTACGCAGACGCCTTACTTCGAAATTCTCTCATTCGGTCAAGATTCGACGGGAGAAATTCTAGCCGGAACCCGTTATTTCGGCGTTCTGAAAACGGAGGACAACGGGCGCACGTGGACTCACCTCGATCGTGGTCTCACGGGGAGGGAGGACATCCGAACGATAGCCTACGACAAGACGGGTCGCGCTCACATAGGCAGTTTCGGAAGCGGTGTATTTCAGTGGTTTCCCTGGACCGGAACCTGGCAACCGCTGAACGTCGGGATTGAAGAGCATCAGCGTGTGCTGGCGCTTGCTTTCGATCGCGACGACAACGCCTACGCCGGCACTTTCGGGGGAGGCTTGTACCGGCATCTTGAAGTCGGGTCCACGGCCTCCGAGTTCTCTCCGGAGATTCCTCCAGGCCTATTGCTTCGCGGCACGTATCCGAACCCGGCTTCGGAATCGGTCACGATCGTTTTCGACCTTGCCCATCCATCAAGAATCGATGTCAGGATCTTCGATATGCTCGGTCGGTTGGTTACCGTACAGGCCGGCGGAAGATATAGAGCCGGCGTCGATCGATCCGCGGAGGTTGGTCTGGGGACTCTTGCTCCTGGAGCGTATCTCTATCGTGTTGTCGCAACGGCTTTCGGAAAATCCACGCACGTCGCTGGAGTTTTGTTGAAGCATTGAAAGCTCGCTCGATTGCGATCCTTGTTCCGAAAATTCCGCGCAGACCGGCGGTTGCCAGGCTGGGAGCGGAGGAGAGCATCCCCGTCCTTTTCGAACGCCCCGATCCAATTCAGACACATCCCGGGCGCCGAAGGAACGCGATGGTTGGGATTATTTGTTGAAATTAGTATTCTATATTTCATCAATAAACAACGTCATGGCACAAAAAGACATCAAGTGGCTGTCCGATCCAGTCCAGATCCAGATACTCGCAT
>JACZYK010000109.1 GCA_022571135.1 Bacteroidota bacterium | reverse complement strand
TTGTGCAGTTCTTTAGGGTCAATATGGGGGAGCCGTCTTGGAAAAATCTCCCCTCCACCGTAGCTCCTTCCACCACCAAGTCATTGGAGTCTCGTACTTCGATGGTCACCAACGACTTCCAATTACCTTTGCTCAGCTTTACGCTGACGGCATCCAGGTCGTGCACGTGCATGGTACCGGGTGGAGGCGCCGGATCTCGTCGGGAGCCAGCAGGGCCAAGCCCCGCTCCCCTGCGTCGGACCGCGCGGCCACCTCCTCGAGGACGTCGTCATAGACCTTCACCTGCCGACTCCACTCGAGGTGCTCGCAGATTCCCTTGAGTGTTGAAAGCGGGAGCGGCCGTTCGTCTCCGCTGAGGATGCTCGTCATGATCCTGAAGAGCTCCTCCTCATCCTCGTACAGAATCGGAGCATGCAGCAGCGGACTGTGGAGCGAGGCGGGAATCAATTCCGGATACGAAAGGCGGTTCGGCAGAATCGGATGGCAGCCGCAGTAGATCGCTTCCTGGACGGAGATGCCGAAAAATTCGTGCACGGATGTCGATATGATGATGTCCGCCCGGTGCAGCAGTCGGCTGTACTCCGCGAAATCTTCGGCGTATCCGTAGTGCAGTATGCGCTCCGCATAGCGTTCGAAGGCTTTCTCGAACTCACGGGGCTGCTCCTCGAAATGCTCTCCGGCAAGTATGAGCCGAAACGAATAACCGGCATCGTCGAGTCGATTCATCAACCGGAAAAACGCTTCCGGGTCTTTGTCGTACTCCCATCTCTGATTCCAGATCACGATGGGCGGCTTCATGCCTTTTCCCCAGCCGTGCTGTTCGAATGCCGAGGCATAGCGGTCGTGCCCCTGCAGATTCATTCCGAGATGGGCCACCGAACAGCGCTCGCGGATCTTGTTGACCGAATTCAGATGCGTATAGTCCGGAAATATCCTGAGCAGCCGTGGCAGAGCCTCCATGAAAGAGTCGTAATGGAACTGCGAATTGAACAGGATATGATCGGCCGACAGGCAGGCCAGGTAGTTGATATAGGCGTACGTGTTGTCTCGCTCGATTCCTTCCGGTAGCGGATACGTCAGTTGGTTCTCATGCATGTAAAGAACCACCGGAATATCCGGGAGACACTTCCTCGTCAGGGCCAAATACGCCGGAAGATTGACGTAATCCGAGGCGAAAATCACATCCGGGCGCTCACCCTTATCTGCGAGCTCTTCCGCCTTGCGGGCCATGGTCACCGCCCCGCCGTGCATCCTCCATTTCCAGAACCGCGCGGCCATCGTGATTTTGCTGAAATCGTGACGGCTGTGGCCGATCAATCCGTCAAGGAAAGTCTTGTGAGATCCGCCGTACCACGGCTCTAAAGCGAGAACCTTCATGCTATTGTCACTCTCCTAGACTGAAGCCGTTGGCCTCCTCGCGTATTGCATTGCATGAGATCCTATGGGTACCGTGCGAGGCTCCCCGGATCTCGTCGGTTTCAGGGCTTCTTTTCAAAGGCGCCGGGAGCTGCAGGATCAGGAGTCTGAGGAGGCTGCCAGCTGTTCTCGCAGCGCCTCTTCCTCTTCTTCCGTGACGGGCCGAACGATCGAGACAGCACGAATCTGGAGCTCCGATCTCAGAGCCGGATCCAGAACCTCTTCGGCCGTCAGCATCTCTTCATCCCCCGGGGCGAGAACAATCGTTCGCGTACGCATTTCGACCTCGACAGAACGCGTGTTCGTGTTCTTGATCAGCATTCCTCTGCGTTTTCTCGTCGTCATTCCCGTCCGTACCTGCCGTTACAACCGCGATTGATTCACCCTCTTATTTGAGGGCATGTCAGTATACAACTTTTGCGTCTATCGTGTTGGCGCACAGCCGCCCCTCCGGGTCCGCCGATTCCTTTTCACGGCATTTTGAACGATGGCTTCGATAACTCGACCGCACGGATTCACGGCTGGTATTTTCGGTTTTCTCTCGTCAGTCATCGATCTTGTATACCCGACGATCTGCGTCGGATGTGGCAAAGTAATATCCAAATCGCCGATACCGGTCTGCGTGTCCTGTTTTGCCGGGTTGGAGGAGGTGGAAGGAGGGCGAACGCGCAGCTTTCTACGCTCGATTGCCGAAATGCCCGCGATCGACTTCGCCTGTGCTCTATGGTATTACGACGAAGGAAGCCCAGTTCGTATGCTCCATCGCTCTTTCAAATACGACGGGTTCTACAGTCTCGGTGTCAGGCTGGGAAAACTGCTCGGCGCGCATATCGAGCGGTCTCTGAACGGACGTCAAGGACCCGAAGTCATCCTCCCCATTCCCGTACACCGCGTCTGTCTCACGGAGCGTGGATACAACCAGACCGAAGCGATGGCGGCCGGCGTCACAGAGATTCTGAATATCCCCGTAGAGACCGGAGCGTTGACCCGGAAGCGCCTGTCCGGATCGCAGACCGGCCTCGACCGCGCGAGCCGAGCGATGAATCTGTCCGGCGCATTCGTCCTGAATAGTCCAGACCGAATCCACGGGCGACGCGTGCTCCTGCTTGACGACGTAATCACGACGGGTGCGACGATCGTAGAAGCCGTCAGGACGCTCGGTGCGGCCCATCCGGCGGCATGCTCGATAGCAGCGCTGGCTCTGGTCCGCCCTCCCGGTAATCTCGGCGGGGGTCGCGCCGTGAACGCTCGCCTTCACAGGCGGGGATCAGTCACAGATAATCCTCGACGCACACCAGATCATCGCAGGCGTCGGCTTCCTCCGGATCATTCGTCGCAATAATGACGATTCGGTTCCGCTCTACGGCGCCCTTGATCAGGTTTCGAACCGTCTCGATACCCTTCACGTCCAGATTTGCGGTCGGCTCATCGAACAGCAATACGGCAGGATCCGTAAAAAAAGCCGTCGCAAACCGTACTCGCGGCTTCATGCCGGAGTAAAATGTAGCGACCGGATCGTCTATCCTGGATAGAAGATTTACATCGCGGAGCACCTGTTCTATGCGTGAAGCATAGTCCGACATGCGCCTCGCCCGTGCAATGAATTTCAGGTTTTCTCTGGGCGTAAAGGCTTCGTAGACATTCAGATAGGGTGCTACGAGCCCGATGTGCATCGGCCGCTGGGCATCGTCGACCAATTTGCCGCAAATATCGAGAGATACGCTGCCTTTCGTCGGCTTCATGACCCCGGCCAGAATCCGTATGAGCGTAGACTTACCGGAACCATTCGACCCGGTTATCGCCGTCGTTGTACCGGGCAGCGCCTCGAACGACATCTTCCTGAAAAGTATCCGGGACCCGAATCGTTTTCCAACTTTTTCGGCCTGAAGTCGATGCATGAAATCCAGATTACGGTGACGATATGGACTTAGCGGTGACGATATGGACTTAGCGGTGACGATACGGATTTAGCCGTGGTGATCATATCGCCCTCGAAAACAAGAAGCAAGTTATCGTCTTTGGCCCTGAATGGCTACGCGTTTCGTGTCGCTGCTCCGATGACATGTCCTTGCCGCGGGAAGTAGGTGACGCGCTGACTGCATTCCTTAAGAGGTGCAAGATAGACATGGATCAGGCAAAAAATGCGCTTGAGTCTTGTCATCGGAACCCGATTCGTCTCGCTGAGATTGACCTCGTTATGGACGAGATTCTTGAGGCCATCCGGAAAGGACGCGAGCGTGATCCTGGCAGTAGTGCGGCCTGAACATATTCTACGGATCGTCGGGTGCCCGGCTCAGAATGCATCCACACTTCGATACGCATCGATGACCAAGCGCTCCCCGATCCTGTCTTGCGTTGAGTTGCCATGCTCCATCCCGATAATTCCCGCGTATCCTTTCCCGTGGATGTGCTTGAATACATTCAGGAAGTTTATTTCACCGGTCGTTGGTTCGGCCCGACCAGGATTGTCCCCGAGCTGGAAATAGGCGATCTCGTCCCAAGCCGCGTCGATATTCGGAATCAGATTTCCCTCGGTAACCTGTTGGTGATACAGATCGTCGAGGATCTTGCAGGCAGGGCTATCCACCGCCTTACAGATCTCATAGGCCTGAGAAATTTTCTTCAGGAAGAGGCCGGGATGATCTCTTGGATTAAGCGGTTCGAGTACCATCACCAGACCGTAAGGTTCTAGAATATCCGCAGCCCGTCTCAGGCTTTCGACGACGTTCGCCGTCTGATATCCCACGTCTCTCTGCAGAGCCACAAATCCTGGAACGACCGTCATCCACGTGGCATTGACACGTATTGCAACGTCTACGGACTGGCGAATAGAGTTCAGGAATTCTTCGCGCCAATCGGCGTCACCCGATGCAAGATTCGGCTCCTGCCAGTAGATCTTATGGGCCACGAAGACCCCCATCCGTATTCCGCGGGAGGCCATCGCGCTCGCCAATCTCTCCTGCACCTCGACCGGCCTATCTCGCATCTCGTTGTCCTCAAAAGCCCTGAATCCTTCGTCGGCCATGAAGTTTAGCTGATCGACGGGGTCCGGGCCTGCATGATGCCTGAACATACCGAGGTGCGGTGCATAGTTCAGCTTGAAGGGATCTCCGACACCGGCGCCCCTTCCGTCGTGATCCGGTGCGGCATCGGTGCCTGCAATCGGCTCCTCCAGCGCGGCGGAGACATCCAGGCCTGACTTGACAAACGTGATTCTTTTCATAGTGGCTTTCTTCTGGTTATCGGTATCTCAGTTGCCCAAGGGTCTGGACGCCGGACAGATGGACGATTCAGGGTTTGGAATATTTCCACGATCATCGATCGTGTAATCATCGCCCGAGCGGTCTCGGACGCGAATCCATACCGCCCCGAGGGCGAACGCAGCCTCGAAGCCATCAGCACCCAGCACGCTGATTACGGTGGCCAGAGCATCGGCTATTTCACCGGTCGGAGCGGCAACCGACACCGTTCGCTCGGCGGTGATCCCCATTCCGGTCCTCGGATCGAGGATATGGGAATATCGCACTCCATCGGCTTCGATGTACTGGTACGTCGCGCCTGAAGAGGCGACGGCGATCGATTCCAATCCCGACAGAACGCTCATCCCATCTTCGTCGCCGCCGGGAACGGCAATATTCCAACCGTAGCCATTCGGTGGTCCGCACCCCAGGAGCAGATCCCCTCCGGCGTCGATGAGCGCAGACGTAATATCTCGTTCCCGCAGAACTCGCAACGCTTCATCCGCGGCGTATCCCTTTGCAATACCCCCGAAATCCAGTCGCATTGCCTCGACGCTCAATCTGACCGATCGGCGGCGATCGTCCACGTCGATCAGCTCATAACCTACTCTCGTAAGCGCTTCGTTGACCTCTGCCACGTCGGGGAGGCGGCCACTAGGCATCGCACGCCTCCAGGGGCTCGTAAGTGCGCCGACCGTTACGTCGAAAGCACCACCAGTAGCCTCCGAAATCCGGATGGCGTCAGTGAGCACCCTCCAGAGATCCTCGCTGACCCGCGTCCACGTACCGGAGCCGGAGGCCATCGATAATCGGCCGATCTCGCTCGATGCAAGATAGTCGCTGAAGACTTCATTCAGCTCCTCGACCCTGTCGAAAGCGGCTTCAGCGGCATCTACCGCATGGAGGCTGTCCGACGAATACAGGACGATCCTGAACGAGGTACCCATGAGCGGGCGCGAAAATTCGAACCGCGATTGCGCCCGAACACTTCCGTTGAGACCGATCAGAAGTAGAACCAGAAACCGGATCGCTTTCATGGCCTACACGACGAGGGTTTCTCCGGGGACCGCCACGGGATATCGACCGTTGGCGTCCGGCATCACGGGTGGATCGGCATCCCATGCGAAGGTTTCGGGCATCAGGCTGATCTCGGAACTCAGCGCGTCTTCCCACTCCAAAACCTGTCCGGAATAAGTTGCCAGACGCCCCAGGATAGATGTAAACGTGGATTTGGCCCCGTTTTCGGCATCGGCGAACTTGTACTCACCCTCGGCCACGGCAGCAAACAGTTTGTCGTGCTCTACCTGATAAGGATTGGGGTCGTTTTTGCCCTGATGTTCGAACAGCGTATGCCCGGATGCCGAGAGAATGACCCCGGGACGAGGCGCTGTTCCATTGGTCCCGTGAAAGGCTTCACTTACGCGCGTCGTCGTACCCGGCATATGACGACACTGGCTGAACATGCGGCTGCCGTCGGCATATTCGAATTCTACATAATGGTGATCGAAAATCTCGCCGTGGTCCACTCCGGTTCGTACGAGCCGACCGCCCTGCCCCTGCGCGCGAACCGGATAGCCCTGCTTGACCCAGTTGCCGACGTCGATGTTGTGGATGTGCTGTTCGACGATGTGGTCGCCGCACAACCAGGTGAAGTAGTACCAGTTTCGCATCTGATACTCCATCTCGGTCTGACCCGGCGCGCGCTCGCGTACCCAGACCCCGTCGCTGTTCCAGTAGACTCTCGATGCAACGATGTCGCCGATCATGCCGTTTTGCAGGTGCTTGACCCACGGGCGATATCGGTCCTGGTAGTGTCGCTGCAGACCAACCACGACATTGAGTTTCTTTTCGACGGCTTTCTGTGCTGTCTCCAGAACGCTTCTGGTTCCGGGCGCATCCGTTGCCAGCGGCTTTTCCATGAAGACATGCAGGTCGGCTTCGATGGCAGCCTCGAAATGGATGGGTCTAAAACCGGGCGGTGTGGCGATCACCAACACATCGACGAGGGGGATCACACGCTTGTATCCGTCAAATCCGGCGAACCGTCTTTCTTCGGGCACGTCCACCCGGCCCTCGAGGGCCTCTGAGTGATCGGCCGCTTCATCGGTGATGTTCGCGTAGCTCTCCTCGATACGGTCGGCGAATGCGTCGGCCATGGCGACGAGCTTCACATTCTGTTTCGTGCTGAGCGCCTGGACGGCAGCGCCTGTGCCCCGTCCACCGCAACCGATCAGGCCGATTTTGATCTCATTGTTCGATGGGTAATAGGCGCTTGCTCGAATCGGAAACCGGCTCGCCATCAGCGTCCCGACGACGGCTGCCGACGTTTTAACGAAGTCGCGTCTTGTAACACCGCACGATGGGTTTTGCATCTTGTTCATGATGTATCCGTCTATGGCTCATTTTATCTATCTCGATCCGAGGCGGAATCTACACCGACAGAGCAATATCCACCGCTTTCATTCGATCCCTCCAAGGACGAGCGACCAGAAATCCTCCCGCTCCTCGGCGCTCGGCCGCATGGCCGGGCGGACGAGCCGAAATCCCACGAAAGGAGAATCCGTGTTCCACCAGATACTTTTCGGAATCTGGGGATCCCGACGTTTCCAGCTGAGGGAAGACTCGATTCTGCCGGCGCACCTGAGCGCACCGGGGGGATCGTCATACGCACCGCCGCGAACCGTTCGCGGATGTAGCCTTGTGGGTTGTCTCCACGGATTTCTCGCCGCGTCTGCAACAAGCGAATCGTAATAACCCGCCTCGTATTGGTCAAGCGTCCACTCCGCCACATTGCCGTCCAGTTCGTCCTGATGTAGAAGGCGAGAGGTCAGGTCC
Source organism: Bacteroidota bacterium (assembly GCA_022571135.1). Taxonomy (GTDB): domain Bacteria; phylum Bacteroidota; class Rhodothermia; order Rhodothermales; family UBA10348; genus JACZYK01. Next base: position 541 of record JACZYK010000109.1, on the reverse strand, counting down.
GTGAAATGCGAGTGCTCGGTCCACGCTGGGTTGCCCAACGCCCGGGCAAAGGATCGCCACTCATCCTCAGTGAAGACGGAGATGGCTATCCATCTGTCTTCGCCCTGGCAGGGATAGATACCGTATGGGGCCGCGGGCCTGTTAGGAGATCGATTGCCCGGTGGCGGGGTCATGCGGCCGTTGACTGTGTGGTCGAGGATGCCCGATCCCGTTAATGGTATGGCCGCCTCGACCTTGGCCAAGTCGATGTCGAATCCCAGCACCCGGTAGCCGGCCTCGGCAAAGGCTAGCGCCAAGGGCAGACCGACGTAGCCCATGCCGAGTACGCCGACCGTGCAACTCTGATCGGAGATCTTCTCTTGCAGCTGATCGGCAACGGTTTTCATGGTGTTGACGCGGGTGCTGATCGACATCGGGTGCCGTATCCGTCAGATGCCGTACGAGTACACTTTGGCACAGTCCGGGCAGAGCCCGTGGCTGAGTTGAGCGTCTGTATGAGTCGCCAGGTAGGACTCCAGATACAGGGAGCGAATGGGAAAGA
>JACZYK010000108.1 GCA_022571135.1 Bacteroidota bacterium | reverse complement strand
AACGTTTTGAAGACGCATCAAGTGACCGCGTCATTGTTCGCGCATGCCGGCCATGCGTGATCTCACGGGCAGCTCGAGCCGCGATTTCAGAGGCATGAGGCATCGCAAATTCGCCCATCAGCGTTACGAGGAGATCCAGGGCCAGCGTCCAACCGAAGATCGCACGGGATAGTCCAACGAGGTCGGAGTCCAATTCTACGAGAGCGCTCGATATTAGAACCATTGCGCTACCTGCCAGAAACGCCTGAACGATTAGATGCGCGGCAAAAGTGGGCTCTGCCACAGATCACGGCCCTCGGCCTGTCCGAACAGGAACGCGGTGTACACGGTCGAGCCCAGAGCAAGCGGAAATCCGATCCACAGCAGTATCGGTCGGGCTGCCTCGACAAAGGACGGATCGATCCATCCCATCCAGGCAGTGATTTCGGCGACCCACCATATAGCCGCGACCATGGAGAAACCGATCAACAGATAGGCTCCTCGAACGAGCCAGCTCTTCCACTGCGGGCGGGTCAGAATTCTGAGAAACCGTTCCGGTCGCTCCAGGTCGATGACCAGAAGCCCGGTCGTGATCCCGATAAAAAGCAGCGAAAGAAACCCGATGATCAAAAAACTAACCGCGTCAAAAGGAAATAGCCCCAGTCCCGCGCCGAGGCTCAGAATCATAAACAGGCCTGCGCTGATCCCCTTTGTGACGAGGTACGCCGGGACGGGCCAGTGCCAGGGCACTTTGTGCTGGGCATTGTAGACTACCTGGACCATCTGTTCCGCCATTCTTCCTTCACCGATCATGATGGGGCCGTCCAGAGGCACACCCTGGGTTTGAGGCGTACGAATGACCGCACCTGACTCAGCTGTTTTCGAACGGATTTCGGCGACAACCGGAGCACCGTGAGCCCGTCCGTCTCCGGTCTCGCCGTCCGTTGAAATCGGGAGGACGTCGGTCCACGCAAACGTCCGCGGCGTCCGCTCTGTGGCGGTGGGATGCATCGCCGCCGCTTCGCCTCCGATGTAATACAGTTTCGGGGCGGTTCCCTGTTCGGGCTTGAGAACCGTCACATGGTTCTCGGCAATCGTACGAGCGATTTCTGTTTTCGGATCGTCGAGGTCCCCGGCCAGAATAGCGTGCTCCGGGCAGACCACGACACACGCCGGTTCGAGGCCGATGTCAACCCGGTGGGCACAGAAATGACATTTCGCCGCCGTATTCGATTCCGGATCGATATAGATCGCATCATAGGGACAGGCCTGCATACAGGCCTTGCATCCGATACAGACATCAGCGTCGAACTCCACAATCCCGTCCTCGCGCTGATACATCGCCGTAACCGGACAGATCCGGACGCACGGAGGATTTGCGCAGTGATTGCACCGGGTTACCTGAAAATTCCTTCGAACGTCCGGATAGCGTCCGATTTCGACACTTTTCACCCATGTGCGCTGAACGCCGAGAGGGACTTCGTTCTCGCTCTAGCATGCGGTAGAGCAGGCATGACAACCGATACAGGTGTCATTATTGATCAGAAAACCGTAATTCATCAATCGCTACTCGGTAACGGCGCCACCGCTACCCGGCGCGACGTCGGGTTCGTGGTCTCTACCCTCGTTGCATAAAAGAGGGTATATATCCTCGGGACGGTTCACGTTCAGCAATTCCGTGTCGGGCGCTTCCACGACGCCTGTGTGCTCGAGGGACTCCACAAATCGTTGCACGCCGAATCTTTCGCCGTCAAGAGCTTTCACGAGCAGCTCCAAAACGGACCCGTGATAACAGGCACACAGGGGTTGAGTCCGACCGGACGCGGACCGAAGGATAACGACTTGCCGAGGGAATCGCGCAGCCGAAACAAGACGGCCGAGCGTCTGAGTCGTGATCAGCGGAAGGTCACAGGCGACCACCAGCAACCAATCATGAGAGGCGGCCCTCAGGCAGGCCGCGACCCCGGCAAGCGGACCCGCATTTTCGTAATCGTCCACAATGGTTCGCCCCGGTATTTCCAGGACGCCATCTGGATTCGCACTCGTAGAAATCAACAATTCGTCAACCAGAGGATCGAGGGCTCTGTAAACGTGTTCGATCAGTGATACACCTTTAAAGAAGAAAGAGGCTTTTTTTTCGCCGAATCGCGTACTACGGCCACCGGCCAGAATCGCGCCGGTCACGTTGTGTCTATTAAGTGCGGTTGTCATTGGGTCAGTTTCGCCTGCCAATCCGCCCGAAGGGAGCGAAAGCGCTGTGATGGAGTTGTCGGTTCGAGGATTCCGGTCCCCGAAAAGATAGGATAACCGGGGCATTTAATCGGGGAACGGCGTAGGTTCGGTGCAGCCCCGGCTAACCCGTACGTCCTGGATGTTCTACTTTTACGCCGACAAGTCCGGAAGTCTCGAGAAGAGCCAAAAAAAATATCTGCTCAAGGGCAAGCGAACTTTCTCCGATCTCGGTTGTGCACGAGAAAAAGAGCACGAGCGCATCCTGGTGTTGGATACGGAGGCGATGCCCGTACATCGATCGAAACACGGTTTCAGAAAAGCCCGTCCGGCGTTTCCGTTTGAGAAAAAGAAGAACTGGCAGCCCTCGGGCGACGCGATTCTGGACCTCGACGGCCAGAAGGACTTTTTTGTGCCGACGTCCGCCATACGCAACCTAAAGCCGTACCTGGAACCCTTTGAAATCGAAGCCGGCGGCGGCATCATCACCAGGAAGCACAAAGGGAGGCTGGAGGTCCTGCTCATTCACCGTCGTGGTGTCTGGGATCTACCAAAAGGCAAGTTGGACACCGAAGAGACCATAGCAGAGTGCGCACTCCGCGAAGTAAAGGAGGAGGTTGGAACATCGAAAATCCATTTAGTTCGCGCGCTCGATCTAACGGTTCATGGCTACCCCGAACGAAAGAAATTCCGCATAAAAACCACGCACTGGTACCAGATGAAAACGAACGCCACGTCATTCGTGCCCGAAAAGAAAGAGGGTATTATAAAGGTGCGATGGTTTCCCTGGAAAACGGCTCGTAAGAAACTCGCCTACATTACACTCAGGGAACTGCTCGTGCGCGTCCGGCCTCTGATTTCAGAATAGTCCGCGCCGGGGTCGAAGATCCGGCTTCGAAGTACTCCTCGCGAGCCCGTCGAAACACACCTTCCGCGGGGGCGGACGGGTTCAGCGTTGCCCGACCATAAATACGGCATTTCCGACCAGAAGCCGTCCACTGTACCAGAAACCCCTGAACAGCGGATCATCAACCAGATACACGATCGTTCCGGCTCCCAGGTTCTGAACCCCGTAAGCCAGACTGCCTTCGATCTTGGGCGCCGCCTCATATCCCACCTGTCCGGCCACCAGGGATCCCTTTTTCAGTACGCCCACATTCCACGCAGATGTACCCTTCATGTAAGCCGGTGCGCTCGTTCTGAGTTTCAGCGAAAAGGATATGTCGTCGAAACCGAACGCGAGCGGATGGGTGTTGTCAACGGACACCCGGTAAATTGCACCGGCTATTCCCCGGGTGACGCGGTCGCGCCGGCGGTTCCCGTACGCCTTCAGTCGGTCCTCATCATCGTCACTCTTCTCATCCTCTTTATCCTCCTCCTCGTCATCCTTCTTTTGCTTGATCGCGAAGCCTTCCTTGCCTGCAAAAAACTTCACAGCGCTCTGCACGGCGATGAGTCGTCCGCCGCTTCGGATCCAGGTCTTCAACGTGTCCAATCGGGACTCCGAGAGTATCTTGCCGTACGATCCGCTCGGCAGGATGAGGACGTCATATTTGTCCAGCTCCAGGCTGCCCAACGAGCCTGCCTCGACGAGAGTAACCGGGTATTCGATCTGCTGATCGAAGTAGTGCCACAGTACCCCCACTCCGCCGGACGAAACCGGCGACCCGGTAACGACCGCCACGTTCGGCCGTTTGATGTAGTGGACGTCGCGCGAACCGAAATCCGAGCCGCTGTCGACGAAACCGGTTGAAACTCCGGTTGCCCGCACGTTGAATTCTCCTGCCGTCTCTCTGACGATGGAGTCCAGACGCGCTCCCAGTTTTTCGTTCCCCGTACGCGTAATGATGAGCGTTCCCGGCGCATAGCTACTCCCGCCGATCGTAAAGGCCTTTTCCGCATAGCGTACCCGCACGTTTTTCTGCAGAAGTGATGACAGGAAAGCAACGTCGTTGGGATCTTTCCACTCGATCAGATAGGCGTATGGACGCTCTTCGGACGCAGACGAGGATTGCGCCGGCGATAGGAATGCGACATCCGGATCGATCCGTTCTGTCGTCGCATAGGCCTCGACATCATAGACATACGGCAGCGCCCAGGCGGTAATGTCGTAGGTGATCGAATCTACAAGCGTAGGCGTCGGCTCGAACATCACATTCAGAATCGTCGATCTCGGCTGAAAGGCCGAAATAACCAGGTCGCCCGGAGATATGTCAAAATCCTCATCGGCACCGCTGCGATAGTTGTATCCCTTTGCTCTGCGAGCATTTATTACCGATCCGTACTCGATTCCCAGCCGGTCCAGATGATCCTGCATGGCCGACAATCGCCCGGCTCCGCTCGAAGCTTTAATCACGTACGACCGATACGTTCCTGCAGGAGTCGACCGAGCCGCATCAAAAAACGCCTCGAACTCCTCGACGACCCGATCGTGGTGTAGAGAAGCCATCTCTATGGTGGACAACGCGGTCGTGTAATGGTGCGCAATCCGGTCATGGAGCGTCAACGTGTCTCCTTCGGCGGTGAGAATTCCCAGACCGGCCCTTCCGGAGCCTCCCTGCTCGTACGTCATCCCGATGGCGCCGTTATACGTGGGATAAGTATCGCCGTAACCCGGATAGAAGAGGTCGAACACCTGGCGGGTGAAGTACAGCCAGCCTTCTCGATCGAAATGTTTCGCGTGATTTCTACCGATGATGGTCTGAAACTCGCGCTGCCAGTCCGTAATGAATTCATGATACGGCTCGGCCGCCGGAGCGAAGTAATACGGCGAGTCAACGCCCTGTTCGTGAAAGTCGACGTGAACGTGCGGCATCCAGTCGTTAAAAAGTGCCATGCGGGCGAGCGTCTCCTTCTGCGTCATCCACGCCCAGTCCCTGTTTAGATCAAAATAATAGTGGTTCGTTCTACCCCCGGGCCAGGGCTCGTGATGCTCGATAGCATCGGGATTTACGTTCCGCCTTTTTCCGACCACGCGGTTGTACCAGTTCACATACCGGTTGCGGCCGTCGGGATTGATCGCCGGATCGAGGATAACCAGCGTATTCCGGAGCCACCGCTGAGTGGCCTCGTTAGACGAATCAGCCAGATCGTAGAGCGTGGCCATCGCGGCCTCCGTGCCCACCGACTCGTTTCCGTGTACGTTGTAGCTGAGCCACACGATCGTGGGCACCGGGCCTTCGAGATCTCCATGTGCGAGCCCGGTCAACTTCAGGTTGTTGGTCCGGATTTCCTCGAGCCGCGAAAGATTTGGAGGTGAGGCGACAAATACTACGTATAGAGGTCTCCCTTCATTGGTGACTCCGTACTGGTGCAACCCGATGTTGGGCGAAAAGTCGGCGACGTGCATCAGATAATCAACGACGCGATGATGCGGTGTGAACCGGTCTCCGAGTTTGTAACCCAGGAAAGCTTCCGGAGACTGAAGTCGACTCTGTCCAATCGACGGCGATGCCGGTAGAAGCGAGAGAACGAAGATGAACAATTTGAGGAGTCGCATGAGAAACGGATTGTCGATTTCCTGGTTGTATGCCCCGGATCCGGTCTTCCTGGCGGCGGGCGTAAAGTAGCGTTTCAGCGTCTTGTTCTCCAACGTGTTCACCGGTGCGCCCCGTCATAAACGGGTCAGATTTATGATGCGTGTTCTCCAGTTCATATCGCCTGTACCGGCTCTCGGCGCGGCGTGTGTCCTGCTCCTCTCGCTCTCGAGCTGCGGACGCGAGGAGACCGGCCCGGATGGAGAACATCGAACCGACGCCCGCGCCGGCTATCCCGACCAGTTCGCGGAGTATCACACTTTCATACGAACCATAGAGGGAGAGAGCGGCCCCGGGTACCCGCAGAACTATCAGATCGAGGAGCTTTCCAGAGCCAAGAGAGCGGCCAAGAGTTCGGGGAGACCGCTTCCGTGGGTCGAGCGCGGTCCCGGGAATGTAGGAGGACGAACGCGGGCGATCGTTGTTGATCCCGACGATCCGCGCCATGACACCTGGTATGCCGCGTCCGTCAGCGGGGGAATCTGGAAGACCACGACGGAGGGCCGGAGCTGGACGAACATCACACCCGATATCCCCAATCTGGCTTTTTCTACGCTCGTACAGGCGGCTTCCGATCCAAATGTTCTATACGCAGGATCGGGAGAGGGGTTTTTTAATGGAGACGCGGTCTCGGGCGCAGGAATTTTCAGATCCTCCGACCGAGGAAATTCGTGGGTTCAGCTTCCGTCCACTGCCAACGACTCCAATTTCAGGTTCGTGAATCGTCTCGTCGTATCACCGTCCGACCCCGATCTCGTCGTCGCAGCCACGAGAAAGGGCATTTTCCGATCCTCGGATGGCGGCGCCTCCTGGAGCCAGTCGCATATCTCGATTTTAAGCGCCGGCGTCTATCAGGTGGTCGCGGATCCTTCGAATTTCGATCGTCTTTACGCCACCGAAAATGGAACGGGCGTGCTGAGATCCATGGACGCTGGTCGAACATGGGAGCCTGCATCTGCAGGTTTCGCGGGCCTGAGAGATGGCACACTTAGCAGCGGCTCGCGCATTGAACTCGCGATCGCCCCCTCGGAGCCGACCCGGCTTTACGCCGCCATCGAGGTCGCGAATGACAGCGACGACGCGACGACTGATACGGACCAGCTCTACATGAGCCGCAACGGGGGCGATCTGTGGTTCCCCATCCACCCGATAGAAGGAGGATCGAATCCTGACTGGATGGCCCTGGGGGGTACGAATCAGGGATGGTATGACAATTCGATCGCCGTTCATCCATTCGATCCGAATGTCGTCTTTCTTGGCGGGATTTATGTGTGGCGGGCGACGCTGTCCGGATCGGAGGAGAGGAGCGTCCTTACATCGTTCGAGAAATTCGGCACCGAAGCTTTCATGGACTTCGTCAACTTCGGCGCATCTCACTTCGGGGGAACGCTCTCGTGGGGTCTTGCGGAAGAGGGGGCCCTTGTCACGGAGAATGACTTTGTCTCTGTCGAGGTTCGATTCGGACCGGGACGGTCGCAGATGGCTCACCGGTTTACGCCGCCCGACGGCCCCGGAATTGCCTTCAGTACGTATCCCTACGCCGACTACGTTGAGGTGCCTTTCGAGGTCTGGGACGTAACGAACAACCGACAGCTAATGGTGTCCTTCCGTGACCGGCTCCACGACGGACGGTACGATCTGATTAGATTTGATCCTGCGAACATCGGCAGGGAGTACGTGCTTATACACGCTTATCCGTATGACGCGTCAACTCCAAATCAACTGGTAGCCCGAGACGGAGGTGTCATTAACCGGCTGCTGTACTTCTACTGGCCCATGCTCTCCGACGATGCTGAGTGGAATCCCTCCGCGCTGCCGCTCTCGTCCATTCGTATCAACCATGCCGTCGGAACGGTACCCCTGAGAACAATGGTTCGGATGGCGTCGGGACAAGCGGTCCACGTCGATCAGCATGCGCTCGTTCCCATCGTCGTGGATTCAGGATCAGGCACCTTTGAGCTCCTTTCTGGCAACGACGGGGGAGTCTATTTTTCTCCGGACGGCGGAATCAGCTGGAACAACCGGAATTTCGGGTACAACACTTCTCAGTTCTACGGTGTCGACAAAGCTCCGTCTTCGCTTCGATTCCTTGGCGGCACCCAAGACAACGGCTCGTGGCTTTCGCCCTACGATCCGTCGTCGTCGTCGAGTTGGAACCCTGTGTTCGGTGCAGATGGCTTCGACCCTGTCTGGCACCAGGAAGACCCGCTAAAAATGATCATTTCGTATCAATTCAACGGTTTTAGGCGTTCACTGAACGGAGGCGCCTCCTGGGGATATGCGACCGAAG
>JACZYK010000107.1 GCA_022571135.1 Bacteroidota bacterium | reverse complement strand
CGCGCGGCGGAGCTGGATCAGATCGTGGAGAAGACCTACAAGAAGGTCGAAAAATGCAGAAGCCAGCTCAAGCGAGAAGATCGTTACGCCCAGTGGGTAAGCGTCATCTGCAAGAACACGTACATCAATTTCGTGACGAGACGGCAGTACGTAACGGCGCTCGACGGATCGACGGAACACGAGTGCGTTGCGCCCGAGACCGGCGTGGTGGAGGATCCCGCAGCGCTCTACCTGACGCTATCGCGTGCCATTGAGCGCCTGCCCGTTTTTCTTCGCAACGTGGTGCGTATGCGTTTCGTTGAAGATCTTTCGTATGAGGAAATCAGTCGACTGACGGGCAAGTCGATTCCGACCGTGCGGTCCTATGTCCACAAGGCGTGTCTCCGATTCAGAAGAGATCCCGGAATGAGGGCTTACGAAGACTGGTACCTGCGATGAGTGGAACGAATACAAAAAAATTCTTTCCTCGCCCGGGTTACGCCGAATCGCTTTCGGTGTCTAACGCTAAAGAGACCACCGGACGATTCCGTAATGCTTGCGGGGAGCTTACGAGACATGAGTAAATACAGGAATATTGAACAGAGACTCTCGTGCTATCCGGCGCTCGAGGAGATCGAGAAAGAAGAACTGGAGAGATATGCAGGGAACCATCCCGAGTGGCTCGGACTTCTTCATGCGGCCAGGCGCTGGGGAGAATTTCTTTCCTCCGCGAAAGGCCTGAACGATCCTGATGCTGACGAAAAGACGATCGCCTATGCGGCGATGACAGATCGTCTGCCGGATTCAGTCGTTCCCGAAGCCCTTGTGTCTCCGCTGGCGCGCCTTAAAAGACGCATCGAGGCCGATCCGATGCGCCAAAAGCGCTATGACCTCTATAGGAGCAGGCTCGAGGAACTGGAATCTGAATCCGATGTCGTGAGCCACTTCGAGGCTGTCACCGGCCACAGGTTCCCTCGCGAATTCATTCCTGCTTCGCGCGCCGAGAAATCCAGCGTCCCGACCCGCCCCGGTCCTCACCCCCACGCTCGGCAGCCTCGAGCGCGCATTCGAAGGGGAATTCTGCGAGGCTCTGCTATGCTCCTCGGTCTCTACCTGGTACTCTTCTCCTTCAGTTACCTGGGGGAGTCGAGGCCCGGCCGTCTGGCGCACATCCGAACTGACGATCTGCGCTGGACCGAGCTCGGCATTTCTACTCGCGGAAACGATCCGGCCTGGGAGCGCGAATTAACGCTCCGCTACGATGCGGCCTTGAACGAAGCCGCCAAGGCAAAATCGTCGGTGCTCGGCCTTTTCACTTCGTACGACTACGAGCGGATAGGACGAGCCAGAACCCTGCTGGAGGGCACGATCGGGATTCAGGAGAGACTCGAGAACGCGCCTGCATCCGCGTATCTGCTCCTGGCCAAGCTAAGCTGGCTGATGCACGACAGCCTGGCGACGCGCATGGCGCTGTCGTCGGCGCTGAGTAATGGTGGAGCAGCAGCCGTGCGGGCAAGGGAATTTCTTGACAATCTCTGAACGCGGGTGGTAACGCCGAACCTGCCGGGGTTTCTATTTTCCAGATCGTTGCAGCTCGATCCAATACTGCGGTGATCCGGCATACCCTCCGCTTACGAGGCTCCCCACCCGGAATCCTTCCGAATTTCGCGTACCCTTACGTACCTTGAAGTACTCAATACTTCTACCCAGAGGAGAAAATGAGACGTACGCCACTGATTTCTCTGTTTGTCGTTTCCCTCCTATTAACCGCCCAGGTTCAGGCACAAGCCATCTCCTTTCGTGTCGGCACCCTGGGTCCTGGAATCGACCTCTCCTACCCCCTGAATGAATCGCTCAATCTTCGGGCTGGAGGAACGTACTTCGCCCTATCCGAAACCTCCACATTCACGGATTCGGACGTGGATGTAGAATTCGATTTTGACATAAAGTGGGGTGGCGCAACCGTAATGTTGGACTTCCACCCGTTTGGCGGCAGTTTTCGTGTGTCCGGGGGCCTGTTTTACAGCCTGATCGAAATATCGGGCGTGGGGACGCCGACGGAATCCTATTTCCTCAATGAAGGCGCCTCGAACGAGAAAGAATTTCTCCCCGAGCGGCTTGGCATGCTTTCATTCACCGCCGAATACGAACAGAGCATCAGCCCGTATCTGGGCATCGGATTCGGTAATGCGACGCGGGGCTCGCGGGTCGCATTCCTGTTTGATCTGGGCGTCGTCTACACGGGCTCTCCGACGCTCGACATGACGGGTACTAAGATGCTCGCGCCGACGGCCAACTGGGACACTCGGCTCAACGAAGGCCTGGAGAGCTTCAAGATTTTGCCGGTCATCGCTCTCGGCCTGGCCGTTCGTCTGAAGTAAAGACGCATCCACTACGATATTCAGCCACCCATTTGTCCGAGCGTAGACCTGGTGCACCGTTATGATGACGAAAAGACGGTTTCTATCGACGATTGCAGCATTTTGCATGGTTGTATCCTTCGTTTTCGCAGGGTGCGATTTCAATGAGGCACAAGATGTTTTCGAAGAGTTTGACGTGATCATAGCGCTCGAGGAAGTGAATTCCTTCGTGGCCATTACGATCATCGACGCCCAGTCGCAGGCTTTCGTTTCACAGGACGTGACGATGAGCTTTCGCGGAGACGCCGCCGGCTCAGTGATCGACATGTTCTCCGACCCGGTGAGCGAATTGGTCATTTCTGGAGGACTGGGATCCTTCGGAATCCAGAATTCGCTCGTTCCGTCGACGTCCAATCCCGTCGAGTTGCGCGTCGTGGTGACGGCGGACGGATACGACCCGGGCTCGGTTACGATTCGTATGGAAGGTACAGGACAGACGACGGTCCGGGCATGGCTCAGAAGGCATGCAACGGTCCTCCAGGGCGCGGTTTCGACGACCGATACGGGAGGCGCCGCGGGCGCCGGTGGCGTGGTTACACAGGCCGTTACCGCGCAGACGGCAGACAATACGCAGAACCAGGCTTCCGCTTCGGTGACGGTCGCGGTGGGCACAACGGCCCAGACTTCAACCGGCCAGCCCGCAACGGGCACACTGACAACCACGGTGAATCTTTATACCGCCATTACCGCCACCACGGCCCAGGCGCTTCCGGGCGGGTACACTGCTTCGGTCCAGACATCCACAGGCGCCGTTGAGCAGACCGCCATCACGACGGCAGGCTTCATGAGTGTCTCGATAACGGATGCGACAGGCAATGAGATCACGCAGTTCAACCCTCCCATACGGCTCTCCATGGAAATCGGGAGAGATACGCACAACCGCCGGACGGGGGCCATCGTACAGGCGGGCGACAGTTTTGAAGTGTACAGCTATAACGAGACGGACGGTGTGTGGGTCTTCGAGCGAGAAACCACCTTAACCGGACCGGATGCGGACGGCAATTTCGAGGCGGCATTCCTCACGGACCATCTATCCGACTGGTTCGTCGGAGCGGCCGGGAATACCTGCGACAGCGGCGTATTTACTGTGAACAGGACCGGCAATAATGGCTCCATCATTGTCAGCGTCGGTTCCGATATAGACGGCTGGTTCCCGGGCGTCTTTGTGCTTCCAGCCGGGGATAACACACTGACGATCAAGAATGCTCCCAATAACCTCGGACAGTATTTCCTCTCGTTCAACCATTCCGGTGTGCCGGTCCAGTTCATCAACGGCAACGCTGAAGCGAACGGAAGCATCTGTGGAGCTACGGGAGCGGTGACCCTCGACGCCCCGCCTCCGGATCTGATCACTGTGACATTCACGTTCGATTTTGAAGGCGATGGGAATCCGGACGCGTCCAATGGAACATGCGCGGCGCTTCGCGTCACGAACGTGCCGGCGTTCACAATTTTTGTGAAGGAATCGGGCCAGGTAGACGCGGATGCCCGCTGGGTCGGATCGGATCCGGTTTTCACGTCCGACAACTTGCAACGGATAAACGGCGGTTCGCTAGTCGTTTCCGGCCTGGAAGTAGGAAAGACCTACGTCTTTTATTCGACGATCAACAACGAACGGGAGGAGCGAAGTATTTCGATTACGGGGCCGTCGATGCTCTTCGACATGTCGGGTGATGTCCAGAGCGCAGACATTTGCTCCCAGTAAGAACCTCCGCTTCTACGCGTACGTGTTGAGCATCACGGGCATTATGAGCATCATTATGGTTTCGGCCTCCTTCTGCTCAAGCGGTGTCACGATGCCGGCCCGGTTGGGGGACGAAAACTCAAACAGGACCTCCTCGCCGTCTACGTTGTTGAGCACTTCGCTCAGGTAGACGCCGTTGAATCCGATGACCAGATCCTCTGCGTCATACTCGCAGTTGACCACCTCGTGGGCAGAACTGGCGCGTTCGATGTCCTCGGCCGAGATCTTGACCTTATCCGATTTTATCGAGAGCCGAATCTGATTCGTCATGCTCGAAGAATACAGGGCGACGCGTTTGACCGCGGCCAGCATTTCATCCCGATTAACCGTTAGACGTTTGTCGTTGTCGACCGGAATTACGGCCTGGTAGTTGGGATAGGGCTCATCGATCAGGCGCGCAACGACGCGCGAATCCTCGAAATCGAAGCCGGCGTATCCGCTGTCTACCGTAAGGATGCATTCTCCGTCCGAAGCAACGCGCGCCGCGAGGGCCATGGCTTTTTCCGGGACGACAAAATCGATCTCTTCGGGGGCGGAGAGGTTGTCGAGAGAGAGCTTGACCAATCGGTGGCCGTCCGTAGCCACCGCCCGCCCGGCTTCCGGGCCGATCTGGAAATAGATACCCATCATCGCCGGACGCAGCGCATCGCGGCTTACGGCAAAACCGGTTTTCTGTACGGCGCGCTTCAGCAGCGCAGCGTCGGTAGAAATTTTCGTGCTGTCCGAAAGATCGGGAAGCGCCGGGTAGTCTGCTCCGTCGTGACCGACCATCTTGTAGAGCCCCTGGTCGGTGCGTAGTTCCACATTGAAATCGCTGTCCATCGTGAACTGAACGGGAAGATCCGGTAGCGCCCTTAACGTGTCGATCAGTCTCTTTGCGGGTACTGCGACTCGCACCGGGCCGTCGGCCTCGACCGGCAGCGAGAGGCGCTGGACGATAGAGATTTCCAGGTCCGTAGCGCTGAGTCTGAGCTTGCCGGTATCGGTTTCAAATAGAATACACTCCAGAATCGGAAGCGTGCTTTTCGAGGGCACGGCTCCGTTTACCGTCTGAAGGGCTTTCAGAAGTTCGGCACTCGAGGCGGCGAATTTCATGTTGGTTTACGCTGAGTGGAGTTGAGCAGCAAAGTTAACGGATGGGCCGGCGCAAGTCTATACCGGAGCGCCTCCGGTACGACTGTTTACCGGCTTCTTAGTTCGATCTTGTGCCTGATCTCTTCGATCATTTCACGGAATTTCGAATCGGTGTCGATCTGGTTGCTAACGCTTTGATTGGCGTGGATCACGGTAGAGTGATCCCGGCCACCAAAGTGCAGCCCGATCGTTTTGAGCGAATGCTGGGTGAGTTCCTTGCAGAAAAACATCGCGGCCTGCCGGGCTTGTACGACTTCTCTCTTTCTTGTTTTCGCCCGCACAAGATCCTCCTCGATCGAAAAGTACTCGCAAACGAGACGCTGAATTTCTTCTATCGAAAGCGTCACGCGTGTATCCTTGATGAGATCGCGAAGGACTTCCTTCGCCATCGGCAGGTCGATTTCTCGCTCGTGAAGCGTCCCGTACGCGAGGAGCCGGATGAGTGCTCCTTCGAGCTCCCGGATGTTCGACTTGATGTTATGGGCAACGTATTCGAGAATATCGTGATCGATCTGAATCCCGTCTTCAACAGCCTTGCGGCGCAGGATCGCGATTCTCGTCTCCAGATCGGGTAACTGAAGATCCGCCGAGAGACCCCACTGGAACCGCGACAACAGGCGTTCCTCTATACCCTTGATGTCTCGCGGCGGGCGATCGGCCGAAAGCACAATCTGCTTTCCGCCCTGGTGGAGGGCGTTGAAGATGTGGAAGAACTCTTCCTGCGTTTTCTCTTTTCCCCCGAAGAACTGAACGTCGTCGATGATAAGGAGATCGATCTGGCGGTAGAACATGGAGAAGTCGCTGACACGATTGTGTTGAATCGCCTGAACGAATTCCGTCGTGAACCGCTCGCTCGAGACGTAGAGTACGGTGTCGTTCGGCCAGTTGGCCTTGAAGTAGTTACCAATGGCCTGAATCAGATGGGTCTTTCCGAGCCCGACGCTTCCATAAATAAAGAGCGGGTTGTAGAGAGTGCCGAGCTGTTTGACGACGGACATGGAGGCGGCGTGCGCGAGCTCGTTGGAAGGTCCGACAATGAATGAGGCGAACGTATAACGGGCGCTGAGCCCGCTTTCGTGTTGTGCGGGGGTTTTCAACGGCAATGTCGTCGTTGCTGCGGAAGGATGGGGAGCTTGCTTGGGCGAGGTGACGGGCGTCTCGGCGTTGTTCGGTTTTCCGATGGCGAAGGTGATCTCTCGTACATCCGAGTCGTACGAGCGAAGAAGCTTCAGGATGAACCGGCGGTATTTCGCCTCGAGCCACTCTTTCGCAAAGTTATTGGGAACCGCGACTTTTGCGACACCATCTTCAACGTCAGTGAGCGCTGTTTTCCGGAACCAGGTATGAAAGTTCGGCCGAGAAACTTCAAGTTCCACTTCGGCGAGCACCGCACGCCACAAGTCTTCTTTTGTGAGAGGAGTTGTCGACGTTGTGGAAGATTTTTCCGGCATAGAAGAGCGTGAAGCCTTTCGATCGGTGTTCACGCCTGGCCTTCAAGTTCCGGGACCATGCGATGGCCGAGAGCCGCAGCTGGTCGGCGGCTTGATCCCATTGGCCCACCGACGCGGCTGCGAATGCCTCGTATCTGCGAGCCTCTGCGCGCTTGACGTTTCGCGCGTACTCCTCGCCCTCAAGGTCCGCTGCCCTGTGCCGCAGCTGCGCTGCGAGGTTCCACGAGCCGACCGACTCTGCAAGCTCACTGGCGACGATGCAGCGTTCTTTTCGGATCAGTTCCCTGTGGTGTCTTGCACCGCCTCGGGTTGCGAATTTCCTGATCTCATCCGCCGACAGCTCCGATCGATTGAGCGCGACAATCATCCTCCACAACCCTCTAGGCTCTTCGTACGACGGCGGAGCTTTGCCAGTTGCGATTGAGGCGCACCGACCAAGAAACTCCGGAAATTGGCTCCAACGATTTAGGTACTTTGCGCCACCGTGCACCAGGGGAAACAACAGACAGAGGCATGGATGGCTCTCGGTTGAACTCCGCACGACTGCTGGCTTGCCTTGCGACGTCGAGAGTAGCACCTCGCCAACGGGGACGAGCGGATGGTATGCAGCGAGGGGGGCATTGTCAAAATCGAGGCCCGCGAAAGGCCCACGTGCGCTTGCTTGTAAACGGAAGATCGCTTGATCCGGTAGCTCGACGCTGCTGGACAGGATGGGCAAGATCTCCCGAACTGGGGACCGGAATACAGCCGGAGTATAGGAGTTCCAGCCTCCGTAGTAGAGCAACGGCGTTTGATTGGCCCTAAGCGCGTCGGCGAATCTTCCGAACCATTGCGCTTCATCCCGCTTCTCGGTTGGTGGAGTCCAGTCGCCGAGTGCTACGAGGTCAGAACTCGACGCACCCCGCTCCAACTCCTCGGAGTCATGCGCAACCGCGATCGTCGCGCGAACGCTTCCCCGCAAGATCCACGCCAGATAGTCGCTGACAACAGTGATGTGCACAGCACCTGCCCGCCTTGGTGTGGTAGATCCGAGCACGCCAAGGATAGCCCAAACCGTAACTCCTGCCAACTACGAGGGCGGGTGCTGGCCAAACCGGGGCACCGACGGCTGACCACTCTCCACATGGCATGACCGGGCAGGAGGCCGTCGGGGACTGACGCCGTGCCTAAGCAGCCTTCTCTCTGAAGCGTGACGCCGTCGAGGCCCGAGACGGACGGACAATGTCCTTGTCGGCACCGCTCTGCTAGCGCACACTAAGTCTGCATCGTGCTGCCTGGCTGCGCCCAAGGTGGGTTGCACGACGTTGCGGTGATCGGGACATGTGCGGTACGATTG
>JACZYK010000106.1 GCA_022571135.1 Bacteroidota bacterium | reverse complement strand
TGGCGATCCTGTTTTCGTGCTCGAGCGACGCCACATCGAAGGACGATCGGGAAATGAACTCGCAGAAGCGCTCATCTCGTCGTACGAAAAATTCTGCGGTAAAAAAACCAGCGGTTCGGAAGAGAAGCCCCGTTCAGACACTGAATCGCAACTCGCCGTCGCCGATCCGGGTGAGTCCTCTAGCGAACTCCCTCCGACATTCCGTTCGATCCTCTAGGACGGCGACGGTCGGGCCGTAAGCGACCGAATTACCCGGAGCTGTTCTGAGTAGCTACGATAGTGGAGCCGGTCCATCCATGGAACGGCTCTTTTTTTATCTTCCGCTCGGAGGTCCATTTTCTTTATAATAAAGGAGCGATTAGACCCCAGGCTTCAGTCGCCGGGAGTACCAAAGTAGGCTATTTTCGCCAAACCGGGAGGCCATGTTCGAGAGCGTCAGGGAACGAAGAAGGAGCAGAAGCCGGCTCGATGTATTCGTAGCTGCCTTCGGACTTACGTTTTGCGTCGGATTTTTTCTCCTGCCGGGGTTCTCTTACGCAGAAGGCGGAGCTGCCATGATCGCAGCTCATATTCTTGCAGGGCTGGTCTCGCTGACGGCCATCATTTCCGTCGTCGAGCTGTCGTCCTCGATGCCGGAGGAATCCGGTATCCATCGTTACCTCACGCGCGGAGCCGGATCAATGGCGGGCACGGTCTCTGCCCTTGCGATCTGGATATGGCTCATCCTTCTCGGTGCTCTGGCGATTGCCGGCGCTGCGGACTATGTCGCGATGGCGGTCACGGGGTGGTCGGAGATTCCGCTTGATCTCGTGGTGGCTCTGCTCATCACAGCGATGGTTGCTCTCGGGATCGGTAATTCCGCAGGATTTAGTACCGGCCTGGTTCTATTTATTATTCCAACGACCGTCTTTCTGGTCGTCTGGGGACTGGCGAGCGCATCCATTCTGCCAACCTACCGGATCTTCGAAATAGAGTCCGCATCACTACTGCGTTCGTCGGGAATTCTGATTACGGGCTATGCAGGTCTGATTTACGCGGCTGTGATATTCGGTCGTTCCCGATCGGGCCATAACCCCGGTTCCCCGATTTCGTTATTGGTCGTTTTCGCCGTGGTTTTTGTCGCCGGCGCCGTCGTCACGGTCTCTGCCATACCGGCAGGTCAGTTGGTGGATAATCTATCGGCGGTGGCCATGGCGGGAAAAGCTCTTGCAGGTGCATGGGGGGGCTATTCGGTCGCGGCGGTGGCGGTGATCGGTCTTTTCTTCGCGGCGGCGGCGGCGATATCGGTGGCAGCCAGATTGCTCGTTGAGCTCAGTCTCGACACGATACTGCCGTCCTTCTTTAGTCGCAGGGTCTCGGTTGGAAAATCACCGTCCGGAGTGCTCATGAGCGGGGCCGGTGTGCTGATTTGTCTGGTACTCTTCGAGCCTCTGCTGATCGCCCGTCTCGCCGGATCGATTCAAATGCTGTTGGTTCTTCTTCTCTGCGTGGGCGTACTCATTCTGCGCGAGAGTCATGTCGAATGGTATGCCCCGATGAGGCCCGGACCAGCTTATCCGTGGCTTCAGATTGCAGGCATTATCGCCACCGTCATTCTCGTGGCGAAGTTGGGATCTGCGTCCGTCGTTGCCGTTCTCTGTGTTGTGCTCCTGGGCGTCATCATTCACAGGATCTTCCCGGCGGATCGGACGGAGAGGGGGGGAGCCGTTTACCACTGGTTTGCACGGTTGGGCGAGCAGCAGTACGCCGGTTTGGACCGAGAGCTTCGGGGGATACTCAAGGAGAAAGGATTGAGGGAGGAGGATCCCTTCGACGAAATCGTCGCTCGCTCGAGCGTCATCGAATCAGAACCCGATGATACGTTCGAATCCGTCGTCCAGCGGGCGGCGAGCCTGGCGGCCCCAGTCGTGAACCGGTCTGCTGATTATATCACAGAATCGTTTTTGGAGGGAACCCGGATAGGAGCCACTCCGGTGACCCATGGCGTTGCACTTCCACACTTCCGGGTAATCGGACTCCGTCGTCCCGAGATGGTCATTGTTCGCTCGAAGACCGGCCTGCACGTGGTGTCCAACGATCCGATTCTCGGTTACGAAGAGGAACACGATGTGAATGCGGTATTCTTCCTCATAAGTCCCGAAGAAGATCCGGGTCAGCATCTTCGTCTGCTCGCTCAGATCGCGGGACGAGTGGACGACGCACATTTTATGGACGAGTGGCTCGAGGCCAGGGATGCACAGCAGTTACGGGAAGTGTTGCTACGCGACGACCGTTTCATGTCGCTCTATATCGAACGGGATTCGCCTTCGTCCGAACTCATACGGATGAAGCTGAAGGAAATTCAGATGCCGGAAGGCAGTCTGATCGCCATGATTCGTAGAAACGCGGAGATCCTTGTGCCAGATGGAAATACGGTCCTTCACGAAGGCGATCGTCTGACGATCATCGGAGGTCCTGACGCGTTGCGGGAGATTCGCTCGCGATTTGTGGAGCGGAGACGAGAATAGCCTTTCAGGTATCCCGAACACTCAACCCATTGCGGGAGAAAGTGCTGCTTTTCGATGAAATACATAATCGTGTGTAGGTACTTAAGGGCATTTTCCCATTGTCGATACCATCGGTACGCATTAAACCCTTCGAATGACTCATGATTGGGACAAGAGCAAGGCAAGCCAGGCAATTCTCAGCCTACAGAAGTCCAACTCTGGATGAGCTGTTGCAGCTCTGTACGGACTTTGAACTCGTCACCCGTGTCAAAATGAGTCGTGGGCGCCTCGAGATCAGGTGCAAGGACGAGCATTTCGATGTGACCACACGCGAGGCCGAAGTGCTCGCCCGCGGTCTGCTGCTCGGATATTTTGCCATGCAGACGAGGGACGACCTCGCTCTGGCAGACTGGCAGAAGTAGTCCGAGACTTCGACCGAGCGGGGTATCCGTGAAACCAGCGGGAATTCCCCTCTGCTGTTATAAATCGGCTGGACCCACCCCTCAACGGTTGTTATCGTAATGTCGTCGATAACTGATAACCGATCGTGCTTACCATGCGTGAGGTATTTATAGTTTCTGCCGTTCGAACGCCGATCGGGCGATTCGGAGGGGCACTAAAAGATCACACTCCCGTCGACTTAGCCGCTCACGCGATGCGTGGAGCGCTGGATGCGGCCTCGGTCGATGGTGGAGACCTGGATATTTATCTGTTTGGAAACGTACTGGGAGCCGGATTCGGCCAGCTCATCCCACGACAGGCCGCTTTGAAGGCGGGAATTCCGGACGAAATAGATGGTGTCGCGCTCGATATGGTCTGCTCGTCGGGCATGATGAGTCTGATTCAGGGAAGCGCACTGATACGCGCCGGAGACGCAGACGTGGTTCTCGCTGGAGGCGTCGAGTCCATGTCGGGAGTCGGTTTCTATCTCTCGTCGCGAGCGCGATGGGGATACAAATTGCTGATGGGTAATCCCGAGCAACTCAAGGACCTTCTCCTCTACGACGGCCTGACCGATCCTACGACGGACGAGGCCATGGGCGCTCAGGGCGAGCGGGTCGCCAGTGAGAACGACGTCTCAAGGCAGGATGTAGACGAGATCGCTGCGGCGTCTCATCGACGCGCGGCTGCGGCCTGGGAATCTGGAGCGTTCTCCCGCGAAGTCGTGTCCATTGAGTACCGGAAGAACAGGGAGATCGTTACACTGGAGATGGACGAAGGGATTCGAGGTGAAACGACCGTCGAGTCTCTGTCTTCACTGAGGCCGGCGTTCAGTAAAGAAGGCGTTCTGACTGCTGGAAACAGCAGTCAGATCAGTGACGGCGCGGCTGCTCTCGTTATCGCCAGCGGTGAAGCGGTTGAGCGGTTTGGGCTTACGCCCCTCGCTCGTCTTGTGGACAGTTCATGGTCGGCAGGCGAGACCTATAAATTCCCGGAGGCTCCGGTGCCGGCCGTGCGCAAGCTGCTCGACAAGACCGGTCTGGAAATTTCAGATTTCGACCTGTTTGAAAACAACGAGGCGTTTGCTCTCAACAGCGTGTTGTTCCACCGGATGCTGGGCGTGGACTACGATAAAATGAATGTCCATGGTGGGGCGGTCGCGCTTGGTCATCCCATCGGTTGCTCCGGGGCGAGAATCGTAGCGACGCTTGTGCATGCGCTGCATAGGCACGATGCAGAAAAGGGACTGGCCGCAATCTGTCACGGAACCGGAGGTGGAACGGCCCTCGTCGTCGAGCGCGTATAGGCGCCTGGAATGAAAGACATGCTTCGCGGCAGGACCGTCCACATAATAGATGCACTGATCGATCTGGCCTCCAACTGGATTGATATCGATTACGAATCTCGAAGACGGGCGGAGGAGATCACGCTTGCATCGGACAATCGATTCACGGAGCAGGCACTGGCTTTTGCGATTAACCAGCAGATGAGTCTCTTGACTTCAGAGGCCTTGATGGACTGGGCCAGGAGACTGGAAGCGGACACACAGCGGATAGTCGGCGTGTTGAATCCGGGTAATGTTCCCCTTGCCGGGTTTCAGGATTTTCTGGCCGTGATTCTCTCCGGTCATCGCTACATAGGGAGCGTCTCATCGAAATCTCCAGCTTTGTTACCAGCGATTGCGGAGGAACTGCGATCACGAATAGAATATCTGGATATCTCGTTCGCTGATTTCGACGCTCTCGTGTCTAAGGCCGATGCCCTCGTGGCGAGCGGGGCCGATGAGACCATGGCATTCATCCGGGAGCGGGCTAGGAACCACGGAATCGAAGCAGATCACCTATTGCTGCGCGGGCACAGATATTCCGTCTGCGTAATTGATGGCTCGGAAGGGGCCGAAGATTGTATCGCGATCGCAGAGGATGTGCTCCTGCATGAGGGACAGGGGTGCCGAAACGTGGCCATCGTATGGGCGCCGGCAAATACGTCTCCGGACGCTCTTCTGGATGCCATGGCTCTCTTTCGAGTCACATTTCCGGCTCATCCGGATACCTCCGGGGCGCTCCAGATGCAACGGGCTCTACTCGAGGCCGTCGAGACGCCCATTGCGTACGGTGAAGGTCTGGTGTTCCTGATGTCCCGGGGCGGCCCCGAGCCCCAGTCGCCTGGCCACCTAAGATGGTCGGAGTACGAAAATCTGAGGGAAGTGGAAATGTGGATTGAAGCGCACCGGAAGGAATTGCAGCTGGTCGTCTCCTCCGACCGTGTCAAGCTCTGTGTTCCGGATTCCATCGAAACGGCACGGCCCGGAAATGCCCAGCGACCGCGCCTGGGATGGCGCCAGGACGGGATTGATATCGATGACTTCCTCAGGAGCCTCTAAGACATGTTAACGAACGTCAGATTTTGGTCAATTCGGCTACCTTATCAGCGGAACCAACTAAAAAATGTCAAATATTTGAGTATCCTTTTGAGGATATCGGTCGTACAGCGACCATCAAGGTGCATTCACGGGTATGGAAACAGATAAGAACAGACGTCCTTCCGTCGACGAGAGCGTGCCCGACGGCCAGGGCCGGTTGGACCGCATTGCCGACCAGACGAAGGGACTGGTGGATGATATAAAAGAGTGGATTGATCTCAAGGTTCAACTGGTGCAGATGGATCTGGAGGAAAAGTTTGAGACGATGGCCAATCAGGTTCTCTCGACCTTCGTCGTGATCCTCCTGGCCGGTGTCACGGTCCTGTTCGCTCTCGTAGCCGCCTCGCTGGGGTTGGGTGGGTGGCTTGGTCATCCCGCGTGGGGGTTTCTTGCGGTCACCGGTATTCTCACCCTGCTGACACTCGCGATCCACCACGCACGTCCACGCATAATCAAAGCGCCTAAGATCTGGAAAAAGAAGGAACTGCCGGCACCCGAGAAGAAACCGATCAGGGGCGAGTTGCCTCCTGCCGCCACAATGGATATAGTCAGAGAAGATGCAGGTGCGGATGTTGACAAAAGCTGAAGTCGAGGCAAGACTGGAACAGAGTTCGGCCTCCATTTCCGAACGTATTGATGCGATCGAGAGCGAGCTTCCGGTACGTCCATTGAGGCTGCGAAAGCTCTCTCTGAAGACACCCGCCGTCAAGCTGGGGATCGCCCTTGCTGCCGGTCTCGTGGTTGGAGCCATCGTGCTGAGGAAAAAAGGACACCCGGCAGATCTATATCGTGAGGGGCTCGACGATATTTCGGCAGCGCTCTCGAAAGAAATCCGCAGAAACGTGCGCAAGGGCATGGACACCGAAGAGGCAGTATCCGAGGCGATGCGGAAGCGTCCGCCGATCGTACAGCTCGGCAACGGAGGCCCCGGCGTAGTATCCACGATCGCTTCGCAGTTGGTCCGTCAGGTTCTGACTATCCTGGGGCCGATCATCGCCGATCAGTTCACGTCCCGGATCGGAACGAAGAGCGAAGGAAAGAAATAATTCGTTTCAATCGGTTTCGTCGGAATCATTTCTGCCTCCACAGTGTCGTAAAATATTTTTTGAATTATTGCTGGACGGGGGACCGGAGCGGCCAGGAAACCATCTATAATATGCGAATCGCGTTATTCGGTGCACCAGGAGTTGGAAAGGGGTCTCAGGCGAGGCTCCTGATGGAGAGCAATGACATCGAACATATCTCGACGGGGATTATTCTGCGTGAGGCTATTCGTAATGGAACGCCGACGGGTACACTGGCCCGGGAATACATTGAGAATAGCAGGCTCGTACCCGGTCCGGTAGTCCGGAAACTGGCAGAGTCCGCAATAGCCGCTGCCGGCTTTGATCGATTCGTTCTGGACGGCTATCCAAGAACGATCGAGCAGGCCGAGTGGCTGACGGAGTTTCTGATTGAGCATCGCACTTCGCTTCAGGCCGTGGTAAGTCTTTGTGTACCCGATGATGTGATCGTGAATCGATTGTCCAAGCGGCGCGTGAATATGGAAACGGGAGAGAACTATCACCTGGATTTCAAACCACCACCTGAGGATGTAGACCCCTCGCTCGTTTATCAGCGGGAGGATGATCGGCCGGAATCCATCGTGAAGAGGTTGGCGGTCTACAGGGAAGAAACTCACCCGGTAGAGGACTATTACAGAGTACGCAATTTGCTACTGGAGGTCGATGGGCTGGGCGCATTTGATGCCGTCCACGACCGGATCGTCGAGGCAGTGCGTATTTTCGTCTCGTCGGCAGAGTGATACAGATGTCGGAGTCCAACACCACGGCAGGGGCCCGTCATGGATAGGTTTATCGTAGAAGACGATCTCGAGCTCAAACTTTCGGAACTTCGCGTACGGATCGACCGAGGGCTGGCGTCTCTGATCGACATCAAGGAGCCGAATCCGCTACTCGAAGCGGTCCGATACGTCCTGGAAGGGAAAGGAAAACGTTTCAGAGGTGTTCTGACCGTGCTCACTGCCGAGATGTACAGATGTCCCATGGACGAATCGCTCCCGGTTGCCCTAGCTATGGAGGTGTTTCACAACTTTACCCTGGTCCACGACGATATCATGGATCGGTCGGATACGCGCCGCGGTAGAGAGACCGTTCAGATTCGTTGGGATGACTCCACGGCGATTCTCTGTGGAGATTATCTGATGGGTCTCTCATATGAGTTGCTCCCGACGAAGTCCGTTCGGCTGGTAGAGATGTTGGCGCTCCATAACAAGACCGCTAGCCGTCTCTGCGAAGGCCAGATGAGAGATATGTTGTTCGAGTCCCGAGAGCACGTGTCGGTTGGGGAGTATCTGGATATGATAGATCTGAAAACCTCGGCGCTAATCCAGTCTTCCCTGAAAATGGGGGGCTTGCTGGGTTGTGCGGGGGAAGACGACATTGAGGTACTCGAGCTCATCGGCGTCCATCTGGGGCGCGCGTTCCAGATTCAAGACGACCTGCTTGACCTGACGGCATCTAGCAACGGGTGGGGCAAGCCGGTGGGTGGTGACCTTATTTTGGCAAAAAAGGCGTTTCTGCTCCTCAAAGCCCTAGAGGTGTCGGAAGATGAGGAGCGTATCTGGTTCGGTCGTATCATTGAAGACGGAGGATTGCCACAGAGCCGCGTAGAGGAGGCTCGAGACAGGATGCAGCGCCTCGGCGTACTGGAGGCGGCGCGTACATCTGTTATATTTCATACCGACAGAGCGCAAACGCTTTCGCTGCGTCTTCCAGGAGGAGAGCCGAGGGAGATGCTGCAATATGTAATAGCCAAAATGCAGG
>JACZYK010000105.1:6244-8180 GCA_022571135.1 Bacteroidota bacterium | reverse complement strand
AGAGAAAAACCCTTGGCTTTCTGACGATGGCGCGACCGACGGCAACGCGTTGTCTCTGTCCACCCGAGAGTCGTTTCGGCTTTCTGTCCAGAATATCCTCGATCTCGAGAATTTCCGCCGCCTGGCCCACGCGTTTTTGAATCTCGGCGTTCGAATACTTTCTCAGCTTCAGTCCGAAGGCCATATTGTCGAAGACCGTCATGTGGGGATAAAGAGCGTAGTTCTGGAATACCATGGCTATGTCTCGGTCCTTCGGAGGGACATTGTTAACGAGTCGATCGTGTATAAATAGAGATCCGTCCGTGATGCTCTCCAGCCCGGCGATCATCCGAAGCGTCGTGCTTTTACCGCATCCGGAGGGGCCGACCAGGACGACGAATTCTCCTTCCTCAACCCTGAGGTCGATCCCGTGTACCCCCACGAATCCGTTATCGTAGACTTTTCGGACATTTTCGAGGCGAACGCTGTCCATCTTGTAGATTCAGATTAAGTGTTTACGTGTGCGAAGCCTTGCGCTCGAGTGCGGTGATCAGGCTCTCGAATGGGATTGATGCTCCGAAAATGCGACTGTCCGCTCCCGCGTACGGTATGATGAGGCGGTGATCCCATCTGTAGTTCGCGCAGGTAAACAGCACGTCGTCTACCCCTAAATCCGGATCCCCCGACCGTTCCAGATCACCCTCCGGCCTCATGAATGGTTCGATCCGGGATCGAACGACGGGCGTCTTCTCGAAATCGAGCAGCGCGGCACCAAGGTCGTATTCGCGGGTTCCTGTCCGTGTCCAATGTCCCCGATGATAGATGATCAGAAACCTGTTCTCGCCGAGGGCTATCGGAGGTCCTCCCGCACCGATCCATGATTGTTCAAAATCCCCGAGTTCGCAGCTCTCGAACAGCACTCCTGCGGAGCTCCAGGGCCCAGCCGGACTTTCTGACGTCGCCAGGTGAACGGACATCGCATCAGGTCCTTCCATCGGGCGGTGAAGCAGGCGCCAGAGACCGTGTACTTTTTCAGGAAAGAGGGCCGCATTCTTGTTTTGCACCTCATTGATCTCACCCGCGACGGGTCCCAGGACGTCCCAGTGGGTGAAATCCTTCGTCGTTGCCAGGCATATGTGTGTGCATCCGTCCGACCCGGCCACGGCGGGTATTTTCTCCTTATGGCCCGTGTAATAGAGGTAATACGTATCTCCGATCTTTGTACACCTGGGATCCTCGACACCGAGATTCTGATCTGGACCGCAGGGCTCCAGTACGGGTCGAACGCTCCGGAAAATCAACTCCAGAAAAGGGGTGAAGATGGCCAAACCGATCGAGGAGGGCGCATGAACGAGCCCGGGAAGGCTTTGCCCCTGTGCTCGATAAAGCATAACACAGGCGGCCCCATCACCGTGGAGCCGATCCCTGGCGCTTTCGTCAAGTGAAAATGACTCGCAGAGGGCATTCAGCTCGTCATTCTCTTCGATGAGTGCGGCGGCAGGATTAAGCACAACGCGGTTCTCCCAGGCGTGCTCCGGCTCCGGTAGCAGGATCGGTAATCCGCCGTTCAACCGTTCGGGAAAGAGCTGATCCGTCCCGCGGAGCACCTGCGCTGCATGATATGTAGTGTTTTCCGGCACGAAAGAATAGGGTATTGAGAACGTTCGTCAGATGTGGACCGCGCAGAGGCGGAGGTGCTCGAGGACAGCATCGAGCGGCGCCGAAGCGTGTCCGATGACCCGATCCGCCGCTCCGTAGTAAAGATGCAACACGGAGTCGATTACGATGGCGCCCTGCGGAAACACGACATTATCGATATCGCCTTCGAGCTCGAAATCGACTTCCGGGACGAATACGGGAGATGCAGTGCGGGATATGATCCGACGCGGATCATCCAGATCCAGGAGGGCCAGCCCGACGCGGTATACGTGCCTTTCATCGACACCGTGATAGATCA
>JACZYK010000105.1:0-6234 GCA_022571135.1 Bacteroidota bacterium | reverse complement strand
TTTCCCAGCCCGCTGTTCCATTTACACGATGGAGGACGGTACATCGGGACAGGCGACATCGTGACTACGAGGGATCCGGATTCGGGTTACATTAATACTGGCACCTATCGAATGCAGGTGCACGAGCGTGACCTCTTGGGTTTATGGATCAGTCCGGGAAAGCACGGAAGACTGATTCTTCAGCGCTACTGGGAAAAAGGGGAAAACGCTCCTATCGCAGCCTCCTTTGGGCATGATCCTCTTACCTTTTTGGCCTCCCATTCCGCTTGAGGACGCATCAGAACGTGCTCGTCGAGGAATTCGAGATGAGAACGCCACATTGATCCGGACGGATTGAAAAGATCCTCCAGGTCGTCGAAATAGACGATCTGAATGTCGGGAGAGATTCTGTGTAGCATCGCGATCCGACCGCCGATTCGGCGAGGGAATATTACGGCGTCCTTATCCGGGACCGGCGGTCCGATGACACCGTGCTTTTCGACGGTTTTGAATTCGGATGTAGTAGCCAGGGCGATCCTTTCACCCAAGGGAACAGTGAAGGCCGGGCTGCACAGGGCGGTATAGGTGATCAGATAGATGTCATCGATTTTGGAAATCCTCGGATCTTCTGCGCCGAAGCGATCGAAATCCATATCCGGCCGGATGAGCGGCTCCTCTCTTACCGTGAAATTGACGCCGTCCGAACCTGTGGCATACCCGATATACGAGATGTAATTCTCGTATCCGGGGACTGGATCTGACGAACCGGTTGAGGAACCTGAAATAGGCGCATATCCTTTCGGAATCGCTCGAAACAGCATGTGAACCGTATCCGCGTCGTACCATACGCCGGGATTAAACGTGGCACCCGTCGCCCACGGGAGTCGATCATTCGGCTCGAGGATGGGCCGGGGCGATCTATTAAAAAGTGGCGTCTTCATTCGTTGTTTGACCCTGGGGGTTCAGTTCGCCAGGAACCGATCGAGTTCGTCATTCTCGATAATCGTGAGACTCTCGTCGGTGAGATTCATGATTAGGGCGATTCTATGAGCGGCGCTGTCGGTCGTGTTCGAAAAAATCCGGTAAATGATCTCGTCCCCTTTTCTAGTCGTGTAGACCGGATCATCACCGACGGCGCCGAGCCATCTTCGAGCCGCCGGGATGCGCTCCACCTCCAGAATGGAAAAAAGCGATTCAATAGTGGATTCGGCGCCCGCATTCCGATTTACCGAGGTCGCACTGATGATGCCGTCGAAGCCTCGGCCGGTTTCCGGGTCATACATGGGAAATCCGGCAACGTTGTTGCCGGTAAACCAGCTAGCAGCAAGTCCGGCCATCTCTGCGTACCGGACGTCTGCTGTGGCCTCGAATAATCGAACGAGTCCGACCGCCACGGCCCGAACAGCATAGGCGATCTGCTCGAATTCTCGTTCGTGGTCCGGATCGTCTAGCCGTAGCGAATGCAGCCATCCTAGAACCAGAAGTCTCGGATAGAAATGATCGGCTTCATGAACGGCGCTCGCCGCCAGAGGGGCCAGTGCCTGGGTCTGGGAGTTTCCCCAACCATGCCAGATTCCGGGCCATGAGGCGTGCGAGCCGTACGGGAACTCATTCATCGATCCATACTGCATGGTTGCGTTTCCCTCGGCAAACCGGGTGATCATGTGATCCAGTACAGTATCCGGAAACGCCCGATTGAGGGCGATCAAACCGAGCAGAAGCTCACTCGTCGCATCTGAGGCCGACTCCATGACCAGCCATCTCGGAACCGCTCGACCCTGTATGTGCGAATACTGACCGTATTTTTCGAGCATGGAGCCCAGGTGCGGGTAGGTACGCTGGATGCGTTCTTCGGCCAGTCTGGCAAACGGCGGATCTACCTCATTGAGTACCCGCGCTCCCATTCCAAGCGCCCATACCGCTCGTGAAGCCCACCAGCCGAACGGCTCGGCGCGGCTGTTCTGGTGCGTCCGGTTGATCTCGAGCTGGTTGTTCCAGACGAAGTTGTAAAAGAGGCCGTCGCGGCGCTGCATGTACATGATGAACCGCAACAGCTCGGTCGCCTTCTCACGGGAATTCTGGTCGTTCGAAAGTTCGAAGTGTCGAAGGTAAACGACTGCGGCCCGGGCGGCATCGTCTACACAGGCGATTCCTTCATCGTCGTCACCGACCCAGTTGTAGTCCGGAGCTTCCGAGTAAATATGAACGATGCGAAGGGTGGAGTCGCCTCGCTGAATCTCTTCGCCCAGGTAGTCGAGATGGGCCAGATTGAACAGCGGAAACGACATTCCTGGGGAATCTTCTGCATGGTCTTCTGTGCTATCGCATCCAGAGACGGACAAAATGCTGCAAATGAGGACGACGAGCATCCGCTCATTCCTCCAACAGCCGGTATGTATGGGCTCAGACGAGATCATCACGGATTATCCTTTCAGTCCCGAAGTCGCGAGACTGGATATGAAATGTCTCTGGAATAGCAGGAACGCGATGATAATCGGCAGGCCAAGCATAAACGCGGCAGCGAGTTGTGGACCAAGTTTGGACTGTGCTCCTCCCCCCACGGAAAAAAGTGCGACCATCTGTGGCATCGTCATCCAGTCCTCGTTTCTGACGACCATAATCGGCCAGAGGACCTCGTTCCAGTTGCCTATGAAAACGATGATCCCGGCGGTGGTGAGTGCCGGAATCGATAACGGCCAGACGATCGTGAAGAGAATGCGCCATTCACTGCATCCGTCGATACGCGCGGCCTCGATGAGGTCGGTCGGGATGGTCAGAAAACTCTGTCGAAGGATCAATACAGCCGTCGCGTTCATCATAAACGGCACGATCAGCCCTACGAGTGAGTCGGTCCAGCCAAATTTTACGATCAAGGTATAGAGCGGAATGAGCAATACCATGAAAGGAACCATCATGGTGAACAGAATAATGTTGTATCCGGCGTCTCTTCCTCTGAAATTGATTTTTGTAAATGCATACCCGGCCATCGATCCAAAAAGAAGCGCCGAGCTGGTTACGATGAGGACCACGACGAGGCTGTTGAGAAATGACCGGCCGATGGGAATGGATTCGAACACAAGTCGGTAACTCTCCAGCGTCCACTCCGAAGGAAGAAGCGCCAGACGACCGATTTCCATCTCAGGCTTGAACGTGGCGAGCATCATCCAGACAAACGGATAGGCAAAGACCAGAGCGCCTCCTACCAGGGCGATATATGCGAAAGGCTTCTTCATGAGCGATTCAGTATATATCCTCCTCGACGAACCGCCGCTGAAGCAAGACCACGACAAATATGATAAGCGCGAAAAAGATGCCGAGCGCCGCCGCGTAGCCCATGTGATTGAAGTAGAAGGCCTGGTTGTAGATGTACAGAAGAGCGGACAGGGTGCTGGAGAGGGGACCGCCTCCAGTGAGCAGATAAGGCTCGATGAAAAGCGAAAACCCTCCAATCGTTGACAGCACGACGACTGTGACCAGCATCGGATTCAATAGCGGGAGCGTAACCTGTGTCCATCGCTGCCACGTCGTGGCGCCTTCGAGATAGGCCACCTCATACATGGAGTCAGGGATGTTCTGTAGACCTGTGAGAAAGAGAATGACGTAGAATCCGACGTTTTTCCATGTCGCCATCAGGGCTATGGACGGCATGGCCCATGCCGGGGAAACAAGCCACGGTACGCGATCGCCTCCGAGAGCCGAAATCACACCGTTGATGTAGCCCGTCTCGAAAGCAAACAGCTGCTGAAACAGGATCGCCACGACGACGCCCGAGACGACAACCGGTAGAAAATAGACCGTACGAAAGAAGCTTCGGCCTTTCAGCTTGGCGTTCAGCAGTTCAGCGAAGAACAGGGCGACGATGATCTGAAGCGGAATGTGGATGACGAGAAAAAACCCCGTATTTCGGATTGCCCTGAAGAAGAGATCGTCCTGCAAGAGCCTGGAAATATTCCGTAGTCCGATGAACTCCATGGGCGTGACGATGTCCCATCGGTGGAAGACCAGTATCAGCGCAAAGAGAAGTGGATAGCCGAAAAAGAGTGCAAGGTGAAAAAAATACGGCGCCGAAAAGACATACCCCATTCGACCCGGGTCGGATACTGCGCGTCGCGAACCACCGGACGTACCGAGCGCCCGCTTCAAGGCAGATATGCTCTTTTCCCGGCGGGTTTGAGGTCTATGACCAACAGGCTCGGACATTCAGGCGGGCCGGAATCGAAATCCGGTTAATGTATTGAGAGGGTATCGGAAGATGGCGCAAAGTATCAGGGTTATTCACTATTCCACGCTTCAATAACACCGATTCGTTGGATCGCAAGACGAGTAGCTTCGCCGGGCGAACGAATTCCATAGACGGCGGCCGCTTCGAACTGCTGGGCAATGGCATCCAGTATCTCGGGGAAAGAACGCACGCCCTCGACTCCGCGCGTATTCAGAACCTGCTCGGCAAAGGGGACGAGCTTCGGGTGATCGGAAAAGAAGGAGCTGAATTGCGGGCTGGTCAAGAGACCTTTTCGGATGGGGATCTGAGTTGCGAGTTCAAGGAGTTGGAGGTCGGCGGACTCGGAAACCAGAAACTTAGCGAACTGCCAGGCGTCGTTCGGGTGCTCTGTGCTGGAGAAAATTGCGATGTTCTTGTAGTCGCCATACGTGTATGACGTGCCCTGATAATCGTCCGGTACCGGAAGAGGAGCGTACGCGTATTCAAGATCTGCCGGTGCATTTTCTTCCAGCCATGCGATGTTCCAGGGGCCGACGAACTCGGTCGCGATCTGTTTGCTAACAAATGCGTTGCCCTGGAATTTGGTTTTAGGGAAGAAGCCCTGCCCGTACAGACTACCGAAGAATTCCAGCACCTGATTCGAGACCGTCGTGTCGATGCGAAGCTCATTCTGCTCGTAAAGCGTCTTCCCGCCTGAGGCCGCGATATAGAAAGAATAGTAATCAAAGAGTCGTTCGTGCCAGATCGGATGAATGTTCCGATATCCAATCCACCGATCGAGTTGTCCGTCTCCGTCCAGATCCACTGAAATCTTTTCGGCTGCCGCAAGAAATTCACCGTAGGTGCGTGGCGGCTCTTCGAATCCGGCCTCTCGGAAAATGAGCACGTTGTACTGCATCATGATGGGATTCGATTTCCACGGCAGCTGGTACACATGTCCATCGTCCACGCGAAAGCGCTCCAGGAGGTAATCCGGTACCCGGCTCTGCATGAGCGAATCGAAGTCCGGAAAGACATCGAGGGCCAGAACGCCGTCGGCCCGGATGAAATCAGTGACGATTCCCGGCCAGATGTTGGAACAGACGTCAGGAGTCGTTCCGGCGACGATAGCGGCGAGGAGCACTTCCTCACTCGATTGCCCCGCCGGCAGTGGTTGGACGGTTACCTGTACGCCCGGATTCAGTGCATTCCATTCGTCGACCAGCCGCATGGCGAGCTCCCTCTCCTGCGGGTTCTGAGAAGACCAGTAGGTCAGTCGGACCGGCGCACCATCAGCATCCGAAGCAGTTTCGGTACGACCACACCCGGTCACAACCAAGACCCACGCGAGAGCGAAGAGGATCAGTCTTGCAGTTTTGTTCATGCCGTAATCAGATGCACAGATAGATTCATCCAACCGCCAGATGGGGAGTTGTTTCTGCTCGGATTCCCCAGTTAAAACGTCACGGCCAGGCCGACGATGTGAATGCCACCGAGTCGTCCGGCCGTGCGGTATGCGTAGTCCAGCTTGGCCGTCGATCCAGTGAATAGAGTCTGATGGATACCGAGTCCTCCCGATAATCCTCCTACATTATCCTCCAAAAAGAGCGACTGGTAACCGGCCCGGATGAAAACGCGGCTCTGGAAACCATACTCCATCCCTACATTGACGCTCTCATTGTTGGAGCTGGGGTGCAAGGCGTCGACGCTCACGGTAAGCTGGTGCATTCGTGTATTCAATAGTCGGCTCGTAACTCCGAACTGGAAATTCAACGGGAGATCAAATCCATCCAGTTCGTAATTGGCAGGTATCCGACTGTTGTTTCCAAGTTGACGCGGGTCCGGATCGACGAACGTACGAAGATCCCTCCCGCTCATCCTCATCTCGGATCCGAAGTTAAATAGGGCGGCCCCAATCGTGAGACCGCCAAAGAAATCTGTTCGAAATTGCGTGCCCAGATCGATGGCGAATCCGCTCGACGATGAATGCCAGATGCGTTGCTGGATAAACTTGACCGTCACTCCGACAGAGAAACGGTCCGTGACGATTCGGC
>JACZYK010000104.1 GCA_022571135.1 Bacteroidota bacterium | reverse complement strand
CCGTGGATGGGGATACCCGGCAGGCGCCTCCGGAGCCGGAAAGCCCTGCGCCGGTACAAGAGCCCACCATGGGCTCCGATGCTTCTGGGACCGATGACGATGACTACGACCCCTGGGACTGGATAGACGAGGAGGAGCTGGACGCCCACGCCCGTATGCACATGCTGGGCTTCACGGAGTTCGAGGAGAAATTGTTCTACTCCAGGAGCCGGGGCATCAACCAGTACGTTGCCAAGCGGCTAATCGTCAACGGCGACGACGAGGAGTTTGCCCTTCTCGCGCAGACAACCGGATCCACGCTCACCGATATAAGGCGGCCGCGGCCTACGAGCGAGCTGAGGTTCTGGACCGGAGAGGTACTGGATATTCGGGCCACCGTCGTCCCCGTCCTCGGAACCGATTGCGCGGTGGGAAAACGCACGACCAGCCGATTTCTCTGGGAGGCCTGTAACGCAGCCGGCCTGAAGACGGAGATGATCTATACGGGGCAAACCGGATGGATGCAGGGTTATAATCACGGCTTCATTTTCGATGCGACGCCCAACGACTTCGTGAGCGGTGAACTCGAGCGGGTCATCCTCGAATGCGAACGGGAATCCGCCCCAGATCTCATCCTGATCGAGGGCCAGGGATCGCTCCGAAACCCGTCGGGTCCGTGCGGCTCGGAGTTCATTCTGTCCGGCCATGCCCGAGGCGTGATTCTCCAGCACGATCCGGCGCGGCGTTATTTCGTGGATCAGGAAGAACTTGGGATGCGCGTGCCGCGCGTCGAAGACGAGATTGAACTGATACGAATGTTCGGCGTGGAGACGATCGCCGTGACGCTGAACGGGCAGGGCTGGCCAGAGGGAAAGATGATGCGGTACCAGTCGACACTTCGGGACCGGCTGCACATTCCTGTGGTCCGTCCGATCGAGGAGGGCGTGGCCGAACTGATCCCCATCCTGAGAAGCCTAATCGCTATCTGATCCGGTGAACCATCATGCTGACCTCTGCATGTTTTCGGAAGTATCTACTGCCCGGTTTCATTTTCCAGTCCATCATCATAGGCGGGGGATACGGGACGGGACGCGAGTTGGTGGAGTTCTTCATGACGAATGGACCGATGGCCGGGCTCCTTGGAATGCTTGTTTCGATGATCATCTGGAGCGCTGTTCTGGCCGTGGCATTCGAACTGGCCAGAATGCAGAAGGCCTACGATTATCGATCCTTTCTTGGAGGGTTGCTCGGAAAGGGATGGATCGGCTATGAGATCGTGTATGTGATCGGTCTCGTTCTGGTCGTTTCGGTGATTGGTTCGGCGTCCGGGGAGATTCTCAACAGCATGTTCGGCCTTTCGGAGATCGTCGGAATCAGTCTCATGATTCTGGCCGTCGGGGTGCTCGCCTTCTACGGATCGAACGTGATAGAGCGCGTTTTTTCGATCTGGTCCATTGCCCTGTTCGCTGGATTCATCGTCGTGATATCGGTCAGTTATTGGCGATTCGGAGACAAGGTCGGGGAGGTTTCTCGCATGTTTGATCCCGAGGCCGACTGGATCATGAGCGGGGCTCGATATGCCGCCTACAATGTCGGGTTGATGCCGGCGATGCTGTTTGCGCTCCGCCACCTTGAGACGCGAAAGGAAGCCTTTTTGTCGGGCTCCATCGCCGGTGTCATCGCCATGCTGCCCGGAGTGTTCATCTACTACTCGATGCTCACGCAGTATCCTGAAATCGTTTCCGAGCCGATCCCGGCCTACTATCTGCTGGAAATGATGGATATCCCTGTTCTTCAGATCGGATTCCAGATCATCCTGTTCGGGACGTTTATCGAAACGGGCGTCGGTGTCATCCACGGCTTCAACGAACGGATCGCGGGCGTCTACCTGGAAAAGGGATTGATAATGCCGGCCGTCCTGAGATTCGGAATCGCAATGGTGCTCCTCATCCTCGCCGTCTTCGTCGCAGACGCAATCGGGATCGTCGAGATCATTGCGCGTGGCTACGGCGCCCTGACCTGGGGATACTGGGCCGTCTTCGTGATTCCGGTGATGACGATTGGCATCTGGCGGATCTACAGGCCGATCACGACTGCACATCGAACCTAGACAGACTACTAGATTCTCAATACTTTTTCTGCTCGTTCAAAATCTCCGGCTCGGATATACACGATATATCCGAAATTTCCTTGACCGTCCGTCAATGCGTGCGACGCATACACGTTGATGCCTTCGTCGAGCAGGATCTGGTGAAAGTCCGCCAACACGCCCGGGTGATCATCCCCCTGAAGGAGACCGGATAGGGGCCGTCGAGTCAGAGTCCGGCACCCCGGGCCTCGTACTCCAGCTTGCCTTTCTGATCCGGGAACAGGGTCAGCCGGGTATGAGCCGGCCCGATTGGAATAGCCGTGAGAGCCAACAGATGGACGCCCTGATCTGCCAGAAGCGCCAGTAGACGGTACTCCTCTCCCGGTTCATCATGAACGGTACAACGAAAGTAATCGACGCGACGAATCTTAGTTGCCACAACACTTCTCTTTCATGCCGAGGTGCGCTGGCCGCGACGGATCACGGATGGCGCAGCAGGGCGCGCATTTGTTTTTCCACCTAATAAGGGACTCAACGCCAACTATTGAAAGCGGCAGGTCCATGACGCAGGAATTGGGACCGCTTCGCCGAAGAGAACGGGTGCGAATTCCTGGCCTCCGACCTCGACTTCTGGTCCGCGTGATGGGCTGATCAAGCTCTAGCGTCCTTTAAGGGCAACCATTACCTTTCGGTCCCCGCCAATCGGCTGAGGCCGGTTTTTCCACCATTTACAGGCTCTCGACGAAGATGAAAAAGCTCTCGTACTTTCTTGCTCTTTCCGTCTGTGTGCTCGCTCTCGACGCCTTCTCCCAGACCATCGACCCGAAACTCTATGAGGGCATGGAGTACCGGTTCGTAGGACCGAACCGGGGCGGTCGGAGCGCCGCGGTGACAGGCATTCCCGGAGACCCGATGACGTATTACATGGGCGCCACGGGCGGCGGCGTCTGGAAGACCCGGGACGCCGGCCAGACATGGGAAAATATCTCGGACGGATTTTTCGGCGGGTCCATCGGAGCGGTCGCCGTGAGCGAATGGGATCCGAACGTCGTCTATGTGGGAGGCGGCGAGGTAACCGTTCGCGGCAATGTCTCGCATGGATACGGGATGTGGAAATCGGTCGATGCCGGAAAGACCTGGAAGCAGATCGGTCTTGAGGATTCGAGGCGCATTCCGCGAATTCGGATCCATCCGAAGAACCCCGACCTCGTTTACGCCGCCGTTCTTGGTCATCTTTTCGGTCCGAACGATCAGCGCGGCGTGTTCCGGTCGAAAGACGGGGGTGAGACATGGGAGCGTATCCACTTCATGAGCGACGAGGCGGGTGCGGTGGATCTGCTGATGGATCCGACCAATCCGCGCATCCTGTACGCTGCGATGTGGAACCTGGACAGAACTCCCTACAGCCTGAACAGCGGGGGATCGGGCTCGAGTCTGTGGAAGTCGACCGACGGAGGCGATACGTGGGAGGAGCTGACCGGGCAGGATAACGGACTCCCGCGCGGGACCCTCGGAATCATCGGCGTGACGGTGTCGACGGTGAATCCGGAACGCGTCTGGGCCATCGTCGAGGCGGAGGAAGGCGGCGTATACCGGAGCGAGGACGGGGGCGAGTCCTGGCGCCGCGTCAACTCGGATCGGAATCTCCGCCAGCGCGCGTGGTACTACACGCGCATTTACGCCGGGACGCAGGACGCGGACGATCTATGGGTACTCAACGTCAGGCTCTGGCACTCGACAGACGGCGGCGAGAACTTTGAGCGTGTTCAGACTCCGCACGGCGACCATCACGATTTCTGGATTGCACCCGAGAGTGCCGATCGCCTGATCGTGGCCGATGACGGCGGCGCTCAGATATCCAACAACGGCGGTGAGAACTGGTCTACCTACATGAACCAGCCAACCGCACAGTTCTATAGGGTTGAGACGGACAATCACTTCCCCTATCGCATTTACGGCGGGCAGCAGGACAACTCGACAGTGAGGATTCTGCATACGTCATCAGGTAGTGAGAGCGACTGGGAATCGACCGCCGGCGGGGAGAGTGCCTGGATCGCTCCTCATCCCGACAACCCGGACATCGTGTTCGGCGGTTCTTACGACGGTTTCCTGTCACGAGTCAACCACCGCACGGGTGAACGGCGCACGGTGACGGTATGGCCGGACAACCCGATGGGCCACGGAGCCGAGGACTACACATACCGATTCCAGTGGAATTTCCCGATCAAGTTCTCGAGCCACGACTCGAATGTCCTCTACACGGGCGCCAACGTGCTCTTCAAGACAACGAACGAGGGGCAGACCTGGGAAGTGATTTCTCCGGATCTGACGCGCGCCGATCCGTCGACGCTCAAATCCTCCGGCGGACCCATCACGCAGGACAACACGGGCGTCGAATACTACGCGACGATTTTCACATTCGAAGAGGGCCAGGAGCCGGGCGTGATCTGGACGGGTTCGGACGACGGTCTGATCCACATCACGAGAGACGGCGGAGGGGCGTGGGACGACGTCACGCCGAATGAGCGCATCATGCCCGAGTGGATGATGATCAACGACATGGTCGCGGATCCTTTCAACGCGGGCGGCCTCTACGTTGCGGGTACGAAGTACAAATCGGATGACTTCTCGCCGTACCTGTACAAGACGGAAAATTACGGGCGGTCCTGGAGGAGAATCACCAACGGCATCGATCCGCTTCACTTCACACGAGCGATCCAGCCGGATCCGGAGCGGCAGGGGCTTCTCTACGCGGGCACCGAGAGCGGGATGTACATCTCGTTCGACGACGGGGAGAACTGGTCGAGTTTTCAGCTGAATCTGCCCATTGTACCGATCACGGATCTCGCATGGAAAGACAACGACCTGGTGGTCGCGACACAGGGCCGTGCTTTCTGGGTGATGGACGACCTGATGCCGCTCCAGAAGATGCAGGCGGACGACGTGGACAAGGCATTCATTCTCTACACGCCGCATCCGACGGTTCGAATGGGAGGATCCGGAGACAGCGCCGTCAAGCTCCGCTACTATTTCGGGCAGACGCCGGACTCGAGTTCGACGACGCTCAGGATTCTGGAGGAGGACGGTGATATCATCAGGTCTTTCACGGCGAAAACGAGTCTCTCACTCGATGAAGGACTGAATACTTTGTCCTGGAATATGCGCTATGAAGACGCCGAAGACTTTCCGGGCCGCATCATGTGGGCGGGTGGCATAACAGGACCACGGGCCGCTCCCGGTAGCTATCGGGCCCGCCTGATCGTCGGGGACGACTCTTCGACGGTCGGATTTACGATTCGTAAGGACCCGCGATCATCGTCGACGCAGGCGGATCTGGATGAGCAGTTCGAATTCTTGCTGGAAGTCCGAGACAAGCTCTCGGAGACTCACAAGGCCATCAAGCGCATCCGGGCCGTCCGCTCGGCTGTCGACGGCGTTACCGAACGGATTCCTGAGGATCACGCCATGGCCGACACGATCAAGGCGTCGGCCGAGGCGATGCTCGAGGAGATGAGCGCGATCGAAGAGGCGCTGTATCAGACGAAGAATCAGTCGCGCCAGGATCCGCTGAATTTCCCGATCCGGCTGAATAACAAGCTCGCAGCGGTAGCCAGGGTTGCTTCGGGCGGGGATTACCGCCCGACCGATAACGCCTACGCCGTCCGAGATATTCTGGTCGGGCAAATCGATGCGGAGTTGGCCAAGCTGTCCGAGGTCTGGGAGACGCAGCTGCCGGCTTTCAATGCGCTCGTGAGAGAGGCCGAGATTCCAGCGGTGAGTCTGGACGAGTAACGACCGATTTGAAATTATGGCACAGAGTTTCGGCGCGAACTCAGCGAACATGTGGCCGACTCGCGTGTACGGGGCCATCCGGCCAGAGTAAGTGAGGAACCCATCATGTCAGTACCAATAAACCGCAACATCCGCCTCGTAGCGCTCTTGGGAAGCGTCCGAGAGGGTAATTATACCGCCAAAGCTCTGGCGTTGATCACCGACGAAGTCGGTAAAATGGAAGGTGTTTCGCTCGACATCATCGATCCGGCATCCATGGAGCTCTCTCTGCCCGGGCTCACGCCTTCACACGACACGCAAAAACTGCAGGAATCCGTTGAGCGAGCGGCCGGGGTGATTCTTGCTACGCCCGAGTATCACGGCAGCTACTCCAGCGTCATGAAGCTCATGATCGACAACCTGGGATTTCCGTCAGCGTTGTCCGGGAAGCCCATTGCTCTGCTCGGAGTTGCCGGTGGCGTAATTGGAGCGATCAAGGCGCTCGAGCATCTGCGCAGCATCGGATCGCATGTGGGGGGAATCGTCCTGCCAGGTCCGGTATCGGTCGCACGGGTTCGCTCGGTATTCGACGAGGAAGGAATCTGTCTCGATCCATCGACCGAAAAAAGAATCCGGGGAGTGGCCATCCAGCTGAGGGACTACATCTCGAACCACATCTGTCCCTCTGTAGCCCTGGAAGCCATGGTCCGCGAGCGTACGGCGGCATAACTCGGCCCGTGGCATATCATACCCGCCTTCAATAGATTCTCTGACTCCCGGTCGCCCCCGACGATTATAGTCCTAATGAGAACATCGCGGGGACCCTCGAATCGGGTAACCCTATTCTGATCTTCCTCAGTGTGTATGATTCGATCTACAATTCGAAGCAGCCTGTTCTTGATTCTAGTCGCAGCGAGCCTCGCCTCGTGCAGGAGCGATGAAACAGTCCCCGGCGGCGATAAATCCATACATGAACGCCGTGCTGTACGCTTAATATTTGTCACCCATGGCCAGGCATCCGATCCATTCTGGTCGATCGTCCAGAACGGCGCGCAGAGGGCGGCAGAGGATGTCGGCGCCATTGTGGAGTACCAGGCGCCAGAATCCTTCGATATGGTGACGATGGGGCAGTTGATTGACGCCGCCGTCGCTTCTAATCCGGATGGTCTGGTCGTAAGCATCCCGGATGCAGTCGCGCTGCGTGGTCCGATCCGATCGGCACTGGATGCGGGGATACCGGTCATTTCCATCAATTCCGGAAACGACGTCGCCGAGCAACTGGGTGTGCTCGTCCATGTGGGCCAGACGGAATATGAGGCCGGGTACGCCGGGGGGGAGCGCATGGCGGCTGCGGGAATCAAGAATGCCTTCTGCGTGAACGCGGAGGTAGGTAATCTGGCTCTTGATCTTCGATGTCAGGGTTTTTCGAATGCCATGGCAAGCGCCGGCTCAAAGGTCGAAGTGCTGGCCGTTGAACTGGCCGATCCAACGGAGACCAAGCAGCGGATTCTTGCCGCACTGACTTCCAATCCCGACGTAGACGGTCTGTTTACGTTGGGACCGACGGGTGCTCTTCCCGCGCTTGGTGCGCTCGGTGAGGCGGGCGGACGTGAGAATGTGCGTCTCGCGACGTTCGATCTTTCGCCCGAGATCCTCACCGCCATCGAGAACGGGGAGATAATGTTTGCTATCGATCAGCAGCCGTATCTGCAGGGATACCTTCCCGTCGTTCTGTTGACCTTATATCTCAGGAACAACAATACGCTGGCCAACGACGTCCTCAGGACGGGCCCCGGATTCGTGACTGCGGAAAATGTAGCACAGCTCAGGGAATTGACCCGGCGAGGGACGCGTTAGATGACAGGATGGACAGTTCCAACATGAAGCACGTTTCAGGCCACCGGGACCCGGACGATCGGTCCCCGCGAATGAATCTCTTCCGGCGTCTGCTCGGGAGGCCGGAATTGGGAGCGATAGGGGGCACGTTCGTCGTATGGCTGTTTTTCGTGCTCGTTGCGGGCGATCGCGGCTTCCTGACGTTCAGAGGTACCGCAACCTACCTGGAAGTTTCGGCCGAACTGGGTATCCTGGCCATCGCCGTGGCCCTGCTTATGATCAGCGGCGAGTTCGATCTGTCCGTTGGTTCCATCATTGGCGCCAGTGGTATGTTGATGACGATTCTGGCCGTTCACTATGGATGGAATCTCTGGGCGGCCGTCGTGGCCGTGTTCGTGTTCGCCGTGGGTGCAGGACTCTGCAATGGATACCTCGTCGTTAGAACCGGCCTGCCCTCTTTCATCGTTACGCTCGCGACGCTGTTCATTTTTCGCGGAGTCACGATCGGTCTGACAAGACTCCTGACGGGCCGCACGCAGTTGGGAGGCCTGGGT
>JACZYK010000103.1 GCA_022571135.1 Bacteroidota bacterium | reverse complement strand
CAGTCCCGCTGTTCCGATGATCATCGCCTGCCGCGATGAAAGGTTTTCGGGGCGGTGGACGAGCCAGCGGGAATCGATCTTCTGGATACCCGAATATCCGCCCCAGTACTTCTCCCCGACACCTCCTCCAGTACTGATTATAGCATCGCCGGGACTAAAGCGATCCGAAATCGTTTCGATCACCTCCCCGGCCGCATCGATTCCGGGAATGAACGGTAAATCGGCCCGAATCACCCTCCCCCGATCTGCCACTGCAAGCGCATCCTTGTAGTTCATGCTGGAGTATTCGACACGGACGAGCGTATCTCCGTTTCCCGGTAGGTCCTCAACAGACAGTTGCTCGACAGTGGGTACGACGAGGTCACCCTCTCTGCGTAGAATCAGTGCTTTAAACATGCCTTGGTGACGGATAATCGTTTCCGAGTTGGTCTTAGGTTAAGGGTTTCCTGATTCCTCTTCATCTGACTCGAGACGTGGCCGCAGCCCGACATCCGGCCACAACGCATCCAGAAAAATCACAGTCGAGTCCATTCTCGAAAACCAGCGACGCTCGGCGGAAGTGCTGCCCTGCAGCCATTCGTACTGCCCCGCGGTCCCGTCCGCCTTCACGGTCAGATGCCCGATCATATCGAACCATTCACCCCTGAATCCACTCTTCCAGTGGAGTTCTATTTCCGATGAATAGGTTTTTTCAAGCGGCCGATATGACCAATCGTTGATGAAAACATAGGCGGTTCTGAGTCCGACAAAACCCTTCAACTGATCCAGAATTCGGTTTCCTGCGAGTTCGACCAATTGGGCCAGTTCGGAGCGCCGCTCTTCTTGCGATTTCTGCCTCAGTACAACACGATTTTCAGCCACCTTCACCGCATCCGTTCCCAGCCTCGTGTACAGGTCGAACACAACCGAAGCCGAATCGGCGTCCATAAGGCGCGATTTGATATGGAATCGAAAGTCCCGGTAATGTCCAAACCTGGCCAGATTGAATCGATTACGGGTCCTTCTCACCGGCAGTCGAATGGCATCCGCTTCATGATTCTCGACGTAGGCAAGCAGATACGTCTCAGGGCGCACTCTGTGACGGATATATTCCCAGGATTCGCTTCCGAATACCTTTCTCTTCAGGCGATAATCGAATCGGTACGTAACACGGTCGAAGGCTTCGCTCTGCGGAAAATCCAGGTCCGTCTCCGCTTCCATCTTTTTGGGCGACGCCGTCGCCATTCTCTGCTCGCAGGCGGTCATGGATCCAACGGTACCGCAGGTCTCGATCAGTATCGTCTCTCTGTCCGCCAGTTCCTCGTCTCTGATCACGATAATCGACTCGGCCCCGTGGTAAAGCGTATCGAACGAGGAGCTGAAAACGGTCGACCAGCTGCTGTCAGGACTCACGGTTTCCGGCGCTCCCAGGCGTGTGGACTCTTCGAACTTGATATGGACACTCAGAGAGTCCCAGGAGAGTTGCCGGATCTGCATCTCGGAGACGAAAAATTCGGGCTCGCTCTCACACGCCGAGATTCCCAGGACGGCCGTCCCGAGAAGCATAGTTAGAGCAAAAGGTTTGTGCCTGGATGGAGAGATCATTCTTCTCAGCCGACTATCGGCCATCCTACGCCCTTCAAACCAACAGGATGCATGACCGCGGAACGTCCTCGCGTATTCGAGTGTAGGATATAGCGGGCAACCCAGAACGCCCGGAACGCACGGCTCCACTCAGATCGCCCGGTTCCACCCAGACCGTCTATCACATGACTACCACAACACTTGAAGCTCGTTCGAACCCGGATACCGGACAGGATTTTCTTCCGATCAACGATACGGACTATATAGAATTCTATGTGGGCAACGCCAGGCAGGCGGCCTACTACTACCAGAGTGCCTTCGGATTCCAGCTGGAAGCCTACCGGGGCCTGGAGACAGGAGTTCGTGACAGAACTTCCTATCTGGTTCAGCAGGGCAAGATCAGGTTCGTCCTGACGTCGGCGCTTCACCCGGATTCTCTCGTAGCCGAGCATGTGCAAAAACATGGCGACGGCGTCAAAGACATCGCTCTCTGCGTAGACGACGCCACGTATTCGTTCGAGGAAACGGTACGCCGGGGTGCCGTCGCCGTACGAGAGCCGGAGACGCTAACGGATGAGTACGGCAGCGTCGTTCTGGCTGCTATCGAGACGTATGGAGATACGATTCACACATTCGTCCAGCGCAACGGATACTCAGGCGCTTTTATGCCCGGATTTGTATCCCGTTCGAATCGATTCTGGTCTCCTTCGGATGTTGGATTGCGACATGTGGATCACTGTGTCGGCAACGTCATCCTCGGTGACATGAACAGGTATGCCGATTTCTATGCAGACGTGATGGGATTCAGAAACCTCCTCTCTTTCGACGATAAGGATATCTCCACCGAGTATTCGGCACTCATGTCCAAGGTCATGTCCAACGGAAACGATCGGATCAAATTCCCGATAAACGAACCCGCTGTCGGCCGTAGGAAAAGTCAGATCGAGGAGTATCTGGATTTTTACCACGGCGCCGGGTGCCAGCATATCGCCATGACCACGAACAATATCATCGAAACGGTGACCGAACTGAGAGACAGGGGCGTTGAATTCCTGAACATACCGACCACTTACTACGATACACTGACGGCCCGCGTTGGACAGATTGATGAGCAAATTGCCGTGTTAAAGGATCTTGGAATTCTGGTGGACAGGGACGATGAAGGATACCTGCTTCAGATATTCAGCAAGCCCGTCCAGGATCGACCGACCCTTTTTTACGAAATAATCCAGCGAAAAGGGGCTCGCTCTTTCGGAAAGGGGAATTTCAAAGCCCTTTTCGAGTCCATCGAGAAGGAGCAGGAGCGCCGCGGTAACCTCTAACGTAATGGGGATTCTTTTCACCGGACCGGATCCGGCACGGTAATCCCTACCAACATAAGACTCGCAACGAGGAACCCATGCCACATTACATCCGAATGGGTAAGGTGCCGCACAAGCGGCACACGCAGATGCGTAAACCCGACGGTACACTTTACAGCGAGGAAGTAATCGGAGCAGAAGGATTCAGCGGTATACAGGCGATCGCCTACCACCTCCACCCGCCGACGGTAGTCGAGAGAATCGAAGATCCTATTCCCTACGGGGTCGATTACGTGGATCTGAATTACCTTTGCCATCGACACATCAAGGGCTTCGAGATCGAAGCAGGGGGAGACTGGCTATCGGGTCGTACGTATGTGATGGGAAATGAAGACGTCCGCATTGCCCTCTGCTCACCCGTCGAACCAATGGACTATTTCTTCAGAAATGCCGTTGCCGACGAACTGATCTTTGTCCACGAAGGATCCGGTTCTCTCGAAAGCCCCTATGGCCGGGTAGGGTTTTCGAAAGGCGATTATGTACATGTTCCGCGAACAGTGACGCACAGATGGAATTTCGATGGTGGAGCTCCACCCCGTCTACTCGTTATTGAGTCGTTCTCGGAAATCCGCACTCCGAAAAGGTACCGAAACGAATTCGGACAGCTCCTCGAGAGTAGTCCATACTGCGAACGAGACTTTCGCCCACCGACGGAACTCATCACGATCGACGAGGAAGGTGAGTTTGAAGTGAGGATCGCTAAACACGGTTACCTTCATCGTCTCTACTTCCGGTATCACCCATTCGACGTTGTGGGATGGGATGG
Organism: Bacteroidota bacterium; assembly: GCA_022571135.1. GTDB lineage: Bacteria > Bacteroidota > Rhodothermia > Rhodothermales > UBA10348 > JACZYK01. The sequence goes on along the minus strand of JACZYK010000103.1, from coordinate 4,602 downwards.
ATACATGTATCCCTACGCCACGTCCATATACGACTTTGAACCCATCACGGGACGTGTACACATGCCTCCCCCGACCCATCAGCATTTCGCCGGAAGAAACTTTGTTATTTGCTCTTTCGTCCCGCGGCTCTACGATTATCACCCGCTTGCCATTCCTGTTCCGTACAACCACTCCAATATTGATTCGGATGAGGTTTTGTACTATGTCGAAGGTAATTTCATGAGCCGAATGGGTATCAGCTCAGGGTCGTTCACCCTCCATCCCGGCGGAATCGCACACGGACCTCACCCCGGAACCGTTGAGGCCAGCATCGGGAAAAAGGGGACGGATGAGCTCGCGGTAATGATCGATACGTTCAGACCGCTGAGGCTCACGACGTCGGCCATAGAACACGAGGATGAGGACTATATGCTCTCCTGGCGCCCGGAGGTCCATTCAGGCAACGAATCCTCCTGATTCCCGGGCCCGGTCCTGCCGGATTGTCTATTTGACGGTCCGGATCGGAACTATGTCATCGTGATCGTAGCACCAAAGTTCCCGGCCATGGCTTCCGTCGGCCGCCGAGAAACAAATCTTTTTTCTGAACGACGTAAAATTACCCGGGTGGGAACTCCTCTCGCCGGGCCAGATTTCTTGAATGAACTCTGCCGATTCCCCATTGGATCTCCACAGTTCAAATCCTTCGTCGTCGGTCGTTGCGGTGAAGTAGATCCAACCGGCGTGCGGTAAGAGGGCATGAGGATCGCTTCCAGCGACTCCAGGATGAATATCTGCGACCATTTCAATCACCCCTCCTGCAACCCTCCACAATTCGGTCCCCGACGTTCCGTCGTTTGCCGTGAAATAGAGGGCTTCCGGGGTTGACAGAAACTCACCCGGTGAACTCCCTTCTCGCCCTTCTCTGATGTCGGCGGCAATGGACACTTCGCCGCCCTTGACAGCCCACAACTCCTTCCCCTGATCCGGACTGGTGGCAGAGAAATACAGTCCTCCTTCAAAAACCTTGAGACCGCGAGGATTGGATCCGTCCGGTCCAGGATTGATGTCACGGGTCAGCGTTGCGTCGGCACCATCGTATTTCCATAGTTCGACACCTGTTACATCGGTGTAGGCCCAGAAATACAGATGACCCTCAAACGAGACCAGCTCAGAGGGACGCGATCCAGACGGTCCCGGATTGATATCGGCCACCATGACCACTTCTCTACCGTCATACCTGAAAAGCTCGGTCCCGAATCCACTCAGATCCGCCGCGAAATACAGAGATCCGTCGTGGATGTAGAAGCCCCTCGGCGTCGAGCTGCCGCTGCCTTGATTGATATCCGACACGAGTTCGATCTGCGATCCGTCCCAGCGCCAGAGCTCGTATCCCAGTTCCCCGTCGTTGGCCCGGAAGTAGAGCACGTCCTGGAAAATCGTCAGTTCGGATGGATTGGAGCTCTGTGGATTATTCCCGATGTCACGAATGAGACGGGGCCTGTTACCGTCCATCTTCCATAGTTCTCTCCCGTAAGGCTCCTTCAAGGCCGTGAAATACAGCTCGCCCTGATATTCTATAAATCTGGCCGGAAGACCGGTACCCCGGCCTGGAACGATATCCGTCACGTTCGACAGCCGGGCGCCGTCGAATCTCCATATTTCTTTGCCCAGCACTCCATCATCCATCTGCATATAGATGGCATCTCGAAACACGATCATGGAATTGGGATCACCTGGATCCGGTCCCTCGAACAGATCCGCTACCATTCCGGATTCCATGTCAGGGGCCGCGCAGCCGGCCGCAAGAATCAGCGATGTAAAAAGAAGAAAAGCCGGTCGTCTACTCCTGTGGGACATCATTTGCCTTCATTATTCGTTGTTCGAGCGCTCTGAAACGCGTATGGCGCTCTCAGGTTTTACCCGGTTAAGGTGTTTCTCAGCCTCCCTGAGCATTTCCGGTGTATCCACATCCTGCCAGTATCCCGGACCGATATCCAGTAGCGTCATAGAGCCGGAGCTCGCAAGCCTGGCAACGCCGTCCGACAGAGATGCATCACCCCGCTCTTCATATTCCTCCCGAATCGCCTGTATCAGACCAGGCGTACAGACAAAGAGACCGGTGTCAACGCAGTTGAAATCGGTCAATTGCTTTCCGATGTCGAGAACTCTTCCCTCGTGAGCTCGAACTTTCATGGCATCGTCCATGTCGAAAATGTCGTCCAGCTTGCTGTCAACGAGAAGCGTGGCCCCGTAGGCGGGGGGAATATGCCCTCGCGCCAGAAGCATGACCTCATCTCCGTAAATGTGATCCGCCATCGTAAGCAAAAATCTCTTTCCTACGTACGGAGCGGCCGAGAGCACGGAAAGACCGTTTGACAGCTTGTACAGGGGATTCTCCACAAAAAAGAGTTCAAGATGTCCGGAATAGTGCGATTCGATCGCCTTCCGGACATCGGACCCACCGTAGCCGAGTACGATCACCACACGCGTGCACCCCGCAATCTCGAGGCTCCCGAGAGTACGAAGCATGAGGGAACGACCTGCAACAGCCGTAAGAGGCTTGAGGCCTGTTTCATCGCGCCCACCGGCTAACCTGGATCCCATACCGGCTGCAAGCACGACCCCGGTCGCCGCAGCGACGGAGGATTCATCGAAACGTGTAGCCACTAAAGATGCTCCAGCGTGTAATTCTCGGACAAATGCGTCACCGGCTCCTTTCCGGCGAGAACGCGGAGCGTGTTCTTCAACCGCACGTGCTGGATGAAGATGTCGTGTTCCTGAATGTGGCCTTCGCGTACATGCGGGCTCTTGAAGTAGAACGAAAGCCATTCCTGGATACCGGACAGGCCAGAACGACCGGCCAGATCGAGAAAAAGCGCCAGATCGAGCACAATCGGTGCTGCGAGAATGGAGTCACGGCAGAGAAAGTTCAGCTTGATCTGCATATCATATCCCAGCCAGCCGAAGATATCGATGCTGTCCCAGCCTTCTTTTGAGTCCCCACGAGGGGGGTAATAGTTTATTCTGACCTTGTGATACAGGTCACCATACAGTTCAGGATAAAGCTCCGGCTGAAGGATGGTATCCAATACGCCCTGCTTGGTAACCTCTTTCGACCTAAAGCTATCCGGATCATCCAGAACTTCTCCGTCCCGATTGCCCAGAATATTCGTCGAGAACCACCCATGGATACCCAGCATGCGGGCCTTGAGACCCGGCGCCAGAATCGTTTTCATCAGGGTCTGTCCCGTCTTGAAGTCTTTCCCGGCGATCGGTACGCCTCGATCGGCGGCAAGGCTCTCGAGCGCCCTGGAATCCGCCGACAGGTTGGGAGCGCCGTTGGCGTAGGGTAAGCCCTCCATGATAGCCGCGTAGGCATAGAGCTGTGAAGGAGCGATCGCGGAGTCGTTTTTTTTCATTCCCTCCACGAAGGCCTCGATGTCATCGTGGCAGGCGCTCGGGCGCATGTACACTTCCGTGGAACCGCACCAGACCATCACGGCGCGATCTGCGCCCGTCTCCGAGATCCGCTTCCGGATGTCCTCGCGAAGAGCCTCGGCCAGATCATATTTGCTCTTCGCCGACTTTACGTTGGGACCGTCCAGTCGCCTGACATATTCACGACTGAACACCGCCTCCATCGGCCGGATGGTTCGCAGGAAATCCTCCAGCGGATCCAGCAGTTTCGAGTCCAGAACGGCGGCCCGAACGGCGGCATCAAAAGCGTCATCCGGAAAAACATCCCAGCCCCCGAACTCCAGATCACTGAGCGGCGCGAGGTCGACGAAATCTCTGATAAGCGGATTTCTGTTTTCGGAACGCTGTCCGAGACGGATCGTCTGCATCTGCGATACGGATCCGATGGGTAGGGCCAGATCCCGTCTGACCGCTTCAACGCCGGCGATAAATGTCGTTGCCACCGCTCCCAATCCCGGTAGCAGCACGAGCAGCTTTCCATTATGGGGCTGAATGCTCGAAGTCGATGTCATATATACTGGTAACAATTAGAGTGATCAATTATTAAAGCGGTCAAATATAAGGATTTGGCCACACACTGTTCCCTATTCGCGAGGTTTTCGAGATCGCTACCACGCTCAACGCCATCCGTAAAGAATAAAGACCATGTAGCCGTCGGATGGCTAAATTGATGTCGCATTTTCAAGGATATAGAGCGTAGTCATGCCATTCGATCAGCCGACTAAATACACCTTTCCATTCGGACAAAAGGTGGCCTGGAAACCCGATCCGGAGTGGATTTCCGATAGTAATCTTACGCGCTTCATGGCCACCCATCGTATCGATTCTCTGGCCGAGTTGCACATTCGCTCGATCCGGGAGCCGGAGTGGTTCTGGAACGCCGTTCTGGAGGATCTTGAGATTGAATTTTTTGAGCCGTACTCCAAAGTTCTGGACACCTCGGAAGGAATCGCTTTATCCAAATGGTGCCTCGACGGTAGGATGAACATCGTTCATAACTGCCTGGACAAATGGCAATCAACGGAAACGGCGAACCGGACGGCGCTCAGTTGGGAAGGTGAGGAAGGAATCAGGCGAACGCTTTCCTACCGGGATCTTTTCGTCGAGACCAATCGGTGTGCCAATGCGCTGAGGGCGCTTGGACT
>JACZYK010000102.1 GCA_022571135.1 Bacteroidota bacterium | reverse complement strand
GCGGGGCCGGTAACGCGCTCCTAGGAGCTCTCATCCATAATGATTCTGGCCTTCTCGGCGGCAGCCTCATGCTCGCGAACGCGGATTTCAAACTCCAGCGAAACTTGTCTCATCTTCTCTTCCAGGCCAGCCAGATTGGTCTTCCGGTTGAGAGCAATGACCTTACTCTCTTTCTGCAGGCGAAGCGCGATGGCTGCTCCCAGCGACTGACCAGTATGGGAGAGTTCCCTTTCAAATCGAGATGTCTCTCTTTCGATGTCTCTTTCAAGTCTTTCCAGGTCGATGTCCAGCCGAGTATCCAGTTCGGTCTCGAAGTGCGGCTTGCGGCAGCGATGTTGCCAACTGATCATCGGACCGAAGCGAACAATGGTGTGCTCGTGCGGAAGGCGTCGAATGTGTATGGTTGCGGTTTCTAAGTCCCACGCGGTTTCGGCGGCCGGCGCGATTTCGTCGGTCTGGGTCAGTGACTGAACGAGAGCCAGGTCCTGAAGCTTTGGCCATACCCGCTGTACGAGGACGGCAATCAGATTGGCAGAAAGCAGGACGACTGTGGCAATGCCCAGTCCCATGACAACCTTGTTGGAGCGCTCGCTGTTCGGCATGATATCTCCCTCCCTAAATAGCGATATAGAAAATCAGTACAGAAAATTAGTACACGAGTCGCCTTCCGAAGCGTCGGTTCCATAACAACGCGAACTGATCGGGATTATTGCACAGCAATCATACCAAACGAGATCCCGCACGAAAGGGTAAAAATTACTCACTCGGCTCTACGCGAACCGTTCGAGCGGGTTGCGCTTCGGACTGCGAGTAATTATCGAGCAAGAGTCCCATTTAGTCGCGGGGAGTATGTCAAGATTCGGTTCTGATCCGGGCTGTGGTAAACTGGTCGAGGTCGATTTCGTCTTTGTAGTTCCAGCACCAGAAGTTTTGACATGGGAATTGGTTCTCGTAAAGGGCCAGTCCAATCACGGCGGAGTCGACTCTTGCGCTCTTCAACCCGACCAGTTTCATAAGGTCGCCGTAACCTCGTACACCGCCTGCCGCGGTAATTCTTGACTTTCTCAGCGAATTCCCCAACCTGCAAAAAGCATCGAGACAGGAATCCGTAAGGTCGTGATCATCCGAAAGATCCGTGTATACGATACGTCTGCAACCCAGGGTTTCGAGTTTGCCGGCAACATCGACGGCAGTCAAATCTCCGGTTCCATCAAGGATTCCCTCACGTGCACAGAGTCCACCAATGATTCGACTCGGACCAAATCTTTCGAGGGCCTCGGTAAAGAGAGGAAGATCATCCGTGTCGCGTATATCGAGGATGACGCGGTACACGCCGGCCTCGATGGCCGTGGCTATTTCATGCAGATCGGAGAATACCGCGTGCAGTTGTACGGGAATATCGACCGCGCCGCAGATTCTGGAGAGAACCTCTCGGTCGCATGTTTCACCCTCATCGTGTCCGGAAATGTGCAGCGCCTTCGCATTCTGGATTCTCCAGAGCCGCGCCATTTTGACCGGGTCGTCAAAGAAGACTTGCTCCCGGACGTAGGAGCTGTCCTTTCGCCGGACACAGAACTCTCCGCGGAGATCGATTGCGGGGATGATGAGGAGCATGTTCTCGGGTTGTGGTTCCGGCGTAGAACTATCGCTCATTTTATTGAGTTCCGCGATGGAGCTGGATCGTCGAACCCGGATACTATGAGGTGTGAGGAACAAAATAACGTTGAACGAACGAATCTTGAGGATTCGTTGCATCAAATCACACGGTATTGTTGTTTATTGCGCCATCATGCAAAACACCGACTACAAGCGCATACTCGTCACGGCTGCGCTGCCGTATGCGAACGGCCCACTTCACATTGGCCACCTCGCCGGGGCGTACCTGCCGTCCGACCTGTACTGCAGATATCAGCGGCTTCAGGGGCGTGATATCGTATTTATCTGCGGTTCCGACGAACTGGGTGTTGCAATCATGGTGCGCGCCCGGAGCGAAGGGATTACGCCTCAGGAGTTGGTCGATCGTTACCATCCCCAGATCGAAGCTGCATTTTCCGGATTTGGAATGAGCTTCGATTTCTATGGCCGGACGACTACGGACGTTCACCGCGAGACGAGTCAGTCCTTCTTTAACAAGCTGGCCGAGAAGGATGTCTTCGTCCTTAAAACGGAAGCACAGCTCTTCGATCCGGAAGCCGGCATCTTTCTCGCCGATCGCTTTGTCATTGGAACGTGCCCCGTTTGCGGATACGAGGATGCATACGGCGATCAGTGCGAAAAATGCGGGACTTCCCTTAGCCCCCTGGAACTCGTCAATCCGAAGAGCACGCTGACCGACGCGACTCCGGAACTCAGGGAAACGACCCACTGGTATCTGCCGCTGGGAGATTTTCAGGACAGGCTGTCGTCCTGGATCGACGCGCATCCGGAATGGAAGTCGAACGTGTTGGGTCAGGTCAGGAGTTGGCTGAAAGATGGACTTCGGGACAGGGCGATAACCAGGGATGTTCCCTGGGGTGTTCCTGTGCCGGATGAGGCCTCATCGAAGGCCGGCGTCGATGCTACGGGCAAAGTTATCTACGTCTGGTTCGACGCTCCGATCGGTTATATCTCTGCCACCCGTGAGTGGGCCATCAAAAAAGGGGATCCAGAACTCTGGAAGAAGTATTGGAAGGACCCGGATACGAAGCTCATCCACTGCATTGGTAAGGACAACATCGTCTTTCACTGCCTGATGTTTCCGGCGATGCTGATGGCACACGGAGACTTTGTTCTGCCGGAGAATGTACCCGCAAACGAATTTCTAAATATCGAAGGACAGAAACTGTCAACGAGTCGGGGATGGGCAGTCTGGCTGCACGAATATCTGGAAGAGTTTCCACCGGACCTTCTTCGATACGCTCTCGCCACGATGCTTCCGGAAGCCAGGGACGGCGACTTCAGCTGGACCGAGTTTCAGAACCGGGTCAACTCGGAATTGGCCGATGTACTGGGTAATTTCGTCAACCGGACGATGACCTTTGCCTGGAAAAATTTCGATGGTCATGTGCCTGAACTCGTAGCTCCGAGCCGCGATGATCAGGCGGTTCTCGATGAACTGGCTGCTTTCCCCGGCAGAATAGGGTCGGCCTACGAATCCTTCCGAAACCGCGACGCCGTTTTCGATACGATGGCCCTCGCCCGGTTGGGCAACAAGTACTTCAACGATACGGAGCCCTGGCACACACGCAAAACCGATCTTCAGAAATGCGGGAACACGATTCACGTGTGTCTTCAACTATGCGCATCGTTGTCGGTCCTTATGGATCCGGTTCTTCCGTTTTCGGCAACCACGCTTCGGAAGATGCTGAATCTGTGGGGGGTGAAGAGCAGCCGGCCGGATGAACAAAGTGAAGGTTCGATCGGCTGGGAACATGCCGGCTCTTCACTTCTCGATGCAAGCCACATGTTGGGGCGGCCAGAGATCCTTTTCAAAAAGGTGGAAGACGAGGCGATTCAAATGCAGATCGAAAAACTTCAAAGTGCCGGAGGAGACAAGTCGCAAGAGTCGTCGACGTCTTTCGTTCCGATCGGGAGTGAAATTGTTTACGACGATTTCGCCAAGCTCGACCTTCGGATGGGCACGGTCGTATCGGCCGAAAAGATTCCCAGGTCGAAGAAATTGCTCCAACTCGAGGTGAATCTGGGATTCGAATCACGCCAGATACTGGCCGGAGCGGCCGAACATTTCGAACCCGCTGAATTGGTGGGCCGCAAGGTGGTGATCGTGGCCAATCTCGCACCCCGGAAAATGATGGGACTCGAGAGTCAGGGCATGGTACTGATGGCCGAAGACCGGGACGGCAAACTCACACTGCTCTCGGCAGACGGCGAGGACGGGGCGGTCGTGCGCTGAATGGGCGAGGACGGGGCGGTCGTGCGCTGATTCGCCGAGGACGGGGTAGTCGTGCGCTGAATGGCCGAGGACGGGGCGGTCGTCCGCTGAATGGGCGAGGCCGATCAAATGTTGATCGACATGCCGTAGGCGGCTCTGGTAGCCTCCATCAACGCCTCGGACAGGGTCGGATGGGGGTGCACGGAATCCATGATCTCATGAGCCGTGGTCTCGAGCGTCATGGCGGTAACCATTTCGGCGATCAACTCGGTGGCGTCGTATCCGATAATATGGCATCCGAGGAGCTCCCCGTACTTAGCGTCGTAGATCACCTTGACGAATCCTTCGCCGTGCCCTATGGCCGACGCTTTACCCGATGCTGAGAACGGGAATTTGCCGACCTTGACTTCGAATCCTCCCTCCTTTGCGCCCTGTTCGGTATATCCTACGGATGCGATCTGGGGCTGACAGTACGTACATGCGGGTATATTCTTCCTGTTCATCGGATGAACATCGAGCCCGGCGATTTTCTCGACGCACAGGATACCTTCATGACTTGCCTTGTGGGCCAGCCACGGCGGGCCCGCGACGTCTCCGATCGCATAAACGCCCTCAACGTTCGTCCGGTTGAATTCGTCTACGACGATGGCATGACGGTCCGTTTTCACTCCCACTGTCTCCAGACCGATGTTTTCGATATTTCCCGATACGCCCACGGCCGACAGAACCTGATCGGCTTCAAGGACCTCTTCCCCCTTCTTTGTCTTGACGTGCACCTTTAATGACTTGCCCTTTGCATTCACTTTTTCAACCGATGACGAGGTCAAAATCTTGATGCCCATCTTCTTGAACCAGCGGGCCAGTTCTCGCGAGACGTCTTTGTCCTCGACAGGAATGATTCGGTCGAGGAGTTCCACGATCGTTACTTCCGTTCCCATATTGTGATAGAAGTAAGCGAATTCCACCCCGATTGCCCCCGCACCACAGATTACGAGACGCCCCGGTTGTGTAGTCTGCAGCAGCGCCTCCGTCGATGAGATGATCTTCTTGCCGTCAATCGGGAGTGAAGGGAGCTCGCGTGGTCGCGCACCGGTGGCAATGATGATATGTTTCGCGTCGACCGTCCGTTTTTCGCCGATCTTGTTGCCGTCCATGTCCGTGGACGGCCTGACCTCGATCTTGCCCTTTTCGGCCAGCGTACCGTGCCCGAAAATGACATCGATTTCATTCTTGTTCATCAGGAACTGGACGCCTTTATTCATCTTGTCGGCAACTCCCCGGCTGCGGGCAATGACTTTCTCGAAATCGGGGGTGACTGTACCGTCGAGGCTCAACCCGTACGCGTCCAGGTGACGGGAATATTCCATTATTTCGGCGCTCTTGAGGAGTGCTTTCGTCGGGATACATCCGATGTTCAGGCAGACACCGCCCAGTTTGTCTTTCTCGATGACGGCCGTTTTCAGGCCGAGCTGTGAGGCTCGGATCGCCGTTTCATATCCGCCGGGACCCGTGCCCAGGACGACGATGTCGTATGCTGTCGCAGCCATGATCTATTTGAATAAGATTGATTCCGGTGAATAGGAGGAGCACGCGAAAATACATCCGTCCCGTGCGTAAGTCATAAAGAGCGGTTGAAATCGAGTTTCGGTTACCTCGCGCCCGAGACCTGTCCGCCGATCATTTTATGAAGCGTTGCTCCACGTCCGCCATTTTACGAACCCGTCGGTCGTGGCGCCCCCCTTCATATTCTGTGTCGAGGAATGTCGAGACAACACGCTTGCAGACTTCGATTCCAAGGGACTTGCTCCCGAGCGTCAGAATATTTGCATTATTGTGCGCGCGGGCGTTCCAGGCCGTGAATTCGCTATAGGCACACGCGGCCCGGATGCCCGGGACCTTGTTGCACACAATCGAGGATCCGATACCTGCCCCATCGATCATGACTCCGAACGCCGCACGTCCCTCCGTCACCATTTTTGCCACCGCGTAGGCGAAATCCGGGTAGTCGCAACTGCGCATTGAGTCGGTGCCGACGTCCACCACCTTCCAACCGGCACCGGCCAGGAAAGAGACCAACTCCTGCTTGTATTCGTATCCTCCGTGATCGCTTCCAAGGCAGACGACCCGGGAAGCCGCCGCCGGAGGACCGGCGGTCGGACTGTCGGTCTGATCGCCGAACAGGATCGTTATTCCCCTGTCCCGCGCGGTATCCTTGGCCAGTGGTGTGAGGATCGAATTAGTCGGCACCGTCACCGACGTTTCTCCAGTGCGCGCTGCATCGAGGATAAACGTCTCGGTTATGAGCTTTTTTCCGGGCATAAATCGAAGCTACGACCGGCCCACAGGCGAAGCAAGCGGTTAAAACCGGGATTACGGAGGCGGATATCCGACCTGGAATCCGGTGCGGCTACTTTCTAAGCCAGGAAGCGGGATCGATCGGCTTTCCGTCTTCGAACAGACCAAAGAAGACCGCCATGCCACTGGGTTCCGCGTCCGTTCCGGACCGACCGATCAGTTGTCCGGTCTTAACGGTTTCACCTTCTGCGATGTAGAGCAGAGAGAAATTGCCGTATACGCTGTGAAATTCGCCGTGCTCAATAATCGCGTACCGGCCGATTTCCGGCATTACGTCTATCACGGCGACACGGCCATCGAATATCGATCGAACCTCGGCCGAGGCCTCCGTCTCGATCAGGACGCCGAGGTTGGGCGTTTTCGTTCCGTATTCCGGGTTGACGAGTTCGCCGAAAGGCTCCTTGACGGATCCCCGGGACGGCCACGGAAGATCGCCTCTGTTCTGCTTGAAGGAGCTCGATAGCGCCGCGAAGGCTGCGGCGTCGAATGCATTCCCGCCCCGACCCCTGCCGGCTACCGCAAGGGCTTCCCGAATTCGGAATTCGAGCTCCCCGGCCTCGCTGCGTTTCTCATCGATCGTTTTCTGATGCCCAGCTTTCTGATTTCGGAGGAGGGTAATTTCCTTCTGCCGACTCTGTTTAAGCTGACCGAGCCTCTTCTGCTCCTTACTGACATCATTGAGCATTATTTCATTGAGGAATAGCGTTCGCTGGAGTTGGTTGCGGCGCGTCTTAAGAGCGTTTGTCGATGACTTGATTTCCGCCAGTTGTACGCGGCGTTGCTCGCTGAAGCCGTGCAGATATTTAATCCTGATGAGCATCTGATTGATCGACGCGGCCGACATGATCAATGCCACGTCATGAAGCCGTCCGTACTTGTAGGCGTGAGTGGCTCGTGCCCTGTATTCCGTTTTCAAGTCGTCCAGATTGTCTTCCAGAACCGTGATGGTATGAACCAGCTGCTCCCGCTCCGCGCTCATTTCTGCCAGGTGGTCTCGATACGTCCCGACGAGTTCTTCTCGCATCCCGATCTGGCTGTTTATGGTCGTGAGTGTTCGAAGCGAAGACTGTTCCTCCCGTTCAGTATCGGCGAGCGCAGCCTCTTCCATGGCTATCTGATCGCGAAGATCCTCAAGACGCTTTTCGGATGTTGACTGGCCGTATACTGCCCCGACCGTCACGGCTATCATCAGAGAGACGTTGGAGAATCTGGTGATCCAAGGCGTTGAAAACGAAAAATGCCTGATCATCTAAGAAAAATGCGCCGCGTGTCGTCCTTCAGACCGAGTTTGAATGACAGGGCATCAGGATCGGTGTCCACCTTCCGGAGAACCATACTGAGCCTCGTATCTTCGGGTGGCCTGGAAAGAATCAGACGCCGAGGAAGCAAATGCTGGTTAAACAAGGTAAAATCTGTATACCAGCGCTGCTCAAGAACCATGCCCGAGGGATCATACGTGGCGATATGGACAATGCGCCAGACAGCCGGGTCCACGTCGAGGCGTAATGTCGAATCCGGAGAGTAGAGGTGATATCTCAGCGAATCGGCCGAGAGTCGCCAGTCGATATTCGGATCGGGTTGTATGAAATCCAATGCTTTCTCAACGAAGTCGGTTCCGAAAACGGCGCCGGGCAGCGCGGACGCGATCGTCGTCCGGGATCCGATGATCACTTCATTGTGAATCCGATCGTATACGAACGCAGAATCGCGCGTGACCAGCACCCTCGCACCCTCTATTCCCAGAGGGAATCTTACGCGGATGAGAAGAGAATCCCCCTGTCTATACGCGATTCGAGTCGAAAATCGGCCTTTTTCGGTGGGTGATGACAGTGAAACCACCGTTTCAGCGTACAGCTCGAAGAAGTCCGGAGGTGTAACGGGGAGATGGCTCAGTATCTCTGAGACCGAGTGGTTCGGAAATCCGGGAGGGAGCTCCGATCTGGTGGACGTGACTGAGCGCGACGAACCACACGCGGATAAAACGTACAAAAGCAGAACCATCGAGAACACCGCGGCTGCCTTCGGACGCCGGAATTGTCGTATCGAGCGTGCCGGTATCGGCACATATAATTGAAGAAGTCTAATCCCGAACACTCCGGCACCACGGATCATTCCTGAATGGTCTTTCT